>RPPU01000025.1 GCA_003819975.1 Desulfobacteraceae bacterium | reverse complement strand
TATTACTTAAAGAAAGCGGGCGAAATGATTGCTTTTGAATTCCATTTAATTTATAACCGAATCACCTACCCGATCCGGGCGGACTTCAACGAATCTTTCCGGCATTTGTCGCCCGGGTCCATTCTCGAGGCCCATATCCTCAAGGACCTTTTCGATGAATCCCGAATCCGGGAATACAATACGTGCGGTCACACTTATGATTACCTCATGAATTGGACCCAAGATACCCGTCGTTACGTCAATGTGGAATTATTCAATAAAGGATTTAAGCCGCGCGCCCTGCATGCCCTGGAGTACAGCACCGTGCCTTTTTTAAAAAAAATGGGATTGAACCAAGTTAAACATTATTTCATGGGAAAATCTTAAGCCATGGAAAAAAAAACGACCGGCAAAATCCGAACAGTGTCCGACGATATTAAGAGGATCGTTTTGCATGAAGTCAATTTTTACAAAACACGTCCGAAATCGGCTACTTTCTTTCTTACGTTTCGATGCAATTCGCATTGCCGAACCTGTACTTTATGGAGCCGGCCCAAGGAGGAAGAGCTCAGGAATGAAATCGGGCTGGCGGAATGGAAATGCATCGCGGATCGACTCATTGCCGCAGGCATCACGAGCGTGGAAATTTTCGGCGGGAACGTTTTGCTGCGTAAAGATTTGCTCATTCCCCTCCTGGAATATCTGCATGCCAAAAAGTTGATGCTGTATATGCCGACCAACCAAATCGGCATGGATGAAGACATCGCCCGGGCGATCGTCACTTATCTCGATTATGTCTATCTTTCGGTCGACGGCATTGACATTCATCAGGACGCGATCCGCGGGCAGAAAGGCGCTTTCCAAAGGGCCGACGACGCGATCGTCCAATTGTTGAAATTGAAGACCGGCAGTTGCAGCAAGCTCCGCATCGTCTGCAACACGACCGTATCCAACTGCAATGTCGGCTTACTCGATCAAATTATCGAATATGCCATTGCCCGGCAATTCGACGATATTCATTTTGAATATGTCGGGGAATTTTCGCAAGAGCATTTGGAACATTCGCGCATTAACGGATTGAAGCCCGCGGCTTATTACATCCGCGGAGACGATTCGGTGCTCCTCAATGCAACCGATGCCCGGCGCTTGAAACGGAGCCTGAAAGAGATTAAAAGAAAGTATGCCGGTTCCGGTATCCGGATTTCGACGGTGAATATCGATGTGCTCAGCGAGAAAAATCTACGTCAAGGAACGATTCCGCACAAGAAGTGCTATGTGGAAAGGACGGAAGTTACCGTGGATCCGGCGGGGAATGTCGTTATTTGCCCCTTTATCAATAATTATGTCCTCGGCAACCTGTTGAATACGCCGCTGGCCGATATTTGGAACAATCCGCGGCACCGGGAATTCAGGCGTTACCAAAACAGCGGCTCCCTTGAAATGTGCGGCCATTGCGTTCTGGGAATTCAAAGAAATCCGGGTTTACTCTTGTCGTTGAAACGCCATTATCTCACGCGCATCCAGCCTTACCTGGCGCGGAAGACCATGGGTTTTAATCGGCCGGTATGACCATCCTCCGCGGTGTGCGCCGCAAAATGACCTATTTGCAAATCAAAACCGGGCGGATACTCCGACGCAAGGGGGTTCTCTTTCTATTCGCGAAAGCAGCCCAAAAAATCTCCGCTTTCGCTTTCAAGACCTCGAATTCGATCTGGTTTGAAAAACGCCTGGATGGTTCCGTCGCTCCCGCGGCGCCGGATACGGAAATTTCGTTTGAGTTTCTCGTGCAAGACAAGGCAAAACTGATCGATTGGCTCAAAGAACGCAGGCGCGTATATCCCTGGATGTATCTCGGTAAGGAAATGCGGACGGCCTGGGCCGATCAACACATCTTTGCCGTTATTCTGTTCGGCAAGTCCATCATCGGTTATTGCAAGATCGGCAGGAACCGGGTCTATGTCAACGATTTCGACGGAACCGTTTGCTTTCCGCGCAAAACCGCGTTTATTTACGATACCTTTGTGTTGCCGGATTTTCGGGGCCGGCATGTCGCTTATTTAGCCGTTCTGCAGATCGCGGCCTATTTAAGCAAGCAATGCTACCGGAATTTATGGTGCCATATCGAAGAATGGAACGGCGCATCGCTGGCCGTTTTCCGGAAAGCGGGATTCGAGAAAAAAGGCCTGATTCGTTACTGTCGCTTGTGCGGGTTCCCTTTTTTTATTAAAGACCGATTTTACCCGATGACCAAGCTGGACCGTTTTATCCGGCAGAGGAACTGAACCCTATCAACCGACGCGCGTTTATAACAGGCCCATGACCGTTTTATGAAACTGAGCTATTTAAAGTATTTAAAATGCTTCTGCGGATCGGATCATTTCGATGTTTACCGGATCGAAAAGGATCAATTGAAAAAAATACGGGGTACCGAAGAGTCCGATGTCCTTTCCACCGGGTTTTTGCGGTGCGGTTCCTGCAATAAATGCTATCCCGTAAGCGAAGGCATTCTCACCGCGTTGCCGGATTGCTTGTGCGACGATGAATCCGCCATGGGGCAACACGCCGGTTTGGAAGAGACAACGGCTGAACAGGACAGAATGATCGTGTACTGCAAAAAAAATGAAATCAAAGTCCGCAACGCCCAGGCTGCCCAATATCATACGTTCGGATACTGGGTTTACGGTTTGAATGAAGCCCGTGCATTCCGGAACGCGTTCAAATCAAACAAAGAAGATGTTATTGCGGAACTGGGCTGCGGCACGGGACGCATCACGCGGGAAATCGTCGGCCGGCCATTCAAGGATTATTTTGCCATCGATTTTTCCATGGAGTCCCTGAGACTATTACGCAGCCAATTGAGCGATGAATGCCAAGATAATATCTTGTTTATGAAAGCGGACGTCTGCCGGTTGCCCCTGAAGGCCGATACGGTTCATAAAGTCGTCAGTGCTCAGGTTCTGGAACACATCCCGGGACCGACGGAACAGCAAAAGTTCGTGAAAGAAATCCAACGCGTTTTACGCGTTGACGGGACGGCGGTCTTAACGACCTATAATTACAACCTTAAAAAAAGATTCAGGCATGCGGTTCCCAAAAAAGGTTTTCACGGCGGAAAGATTTATTTCGAAAACTTTACTTTTCAGGAGATTAAAAAGCTATTCCAACCCCATCTGAAAATCGATCAGTTGGGCGGTATCAATTGCTTTTTTCCGTTTGCAAAACGGTTCAATGCGAAAACGCAAATGTTCCTCGAATTCATCCTGGCCCGATCCGGATTGAGTCGGCTGTTGGGCGATTTGCTCTTCGTGCGTCTCAAAAAACAACCGGGGGCCTGACGCGTGCACCGACAATGCTCTTGAGACCTTTTCATAGCCTGGCGCGGATTATATCCCGCAACCATTTCCGGATTTTGTTCTACCACCGGGTCAATACTTCGAAAAATCCGTTTATAATCGACCCCGCGCAATTCGAAGTCCAAATTCGGTATTTAGCCGGACATTTCAATATCCTGGGTTTAAGCGAATTCCTGGACCTGATAGCCGGGCGCAAGCCGATCCGGAACGGGCTTTTGATTACTTTCGATGACGGTTATCAAGACAATTACACTCATGCCTATCCGGTGCTGAAGAAATACGGGCTTCCGGCGGCGATTTTTTTGACGACGGATTTTATCGACGGCACGCACTGGCTTTGGTTCGATAAGATTCGGTATGTTTTGGAAGCACTGCCGAGCGGAACACCGACCGCGGAGATCGGCGGGAGGAAATTCACACTGAATTTGACCGACGAAATCGCGAAAGGCGAGACACGTCTCCGTATTTACCTTCACCTCAATTCCCTGGATTACCGACCGCGAATGGAGGCAATCCTGACTTGGGCCGGCCGGATGAATCTCGCCATACCGGACAAGCCGGTCGGGGAATATGCGCCGCTATCCTGGGACCAGGTCAGGGAAATGGCCAAGAATCGGATCGAATTCGGTTCCCACACCCGTTCGCACGAAATTTTGTCGCATTTAAAACCCATGGACGCCGTTCACGAATTTGCCCATTCAAAGAAGCGGATCGAAACGGAATTACAGCGACCGGTCTGCACGGTGGCTTATCCCAACGGCCAGTCATCGGATTATAACGAGGAGACGAAACGTTTGGCTCAACAATGCGGCTATCACTATGCTTTCACGACTCAATCGGAATTGATCGGCGATTTCCGCAAGCTCGACCGCCTGGCTATCGGCCGAATTTTTCCGGGAGTGCAATGCGACGATTTTTTTCGTTCCAACATCACGGGATTGAATTCGATCAAAAAAAATATCAAGGAAATCTTGCCGAAATACCGGTCGTTCCTGAAGGCGGCGGTATGAACCCAAAGGCCGCTACGTTAAAAAATATCGGGAAAAATATCGTTTCCTTGACCACCAGCGAGATCGTGGGTCGCGTACTCGGCTCGGTCACGCTTCTGATTCTGCCGCGCTATCTCGGTCCGGCGGATTATGGAATTTATTCTTTAGCCATCTCTTATTTCCTTCTGTTTTCCGTTGCGGCCAATTACGGTCTGAACGGTCTTTTCATCAAGGATGTGGCCCGTGATAAGACTTTATCGCAGCAATATTACGGAACCAACATTATTCTGAAGCTGCTTTTGACGATTTTTTCATTCGGGATGCTCTGCCTGGCGCTTTATCTGCTGCGTTATCCGTTGCGGGACGTCAAGATTATCCTGATGATATCCTCGGCTCTATTTTTTTACGCCATCACTCAAACCAACTCCGCCGTTTACCGGGCCTATGAAAAAATGGAGTACAATGCCCTACTGGAAATATCCCGAAGCGTTTTGGGACTTGCCGGCATTCTGTTGATCGTCAACCTGCAAGGGAATATTTTTTGGATCGCCTCCATCATTAATATAACCTATTTCTTGCTGGCGTTCCTGGGCACCGGGATTATTCACCGCAAATTTTTCAAAATCATCTGGAAAACATCGGGGCCCCTGATTCTGAATACATTCAAAAATTCCACGCCGTTCTTTTTGGTCAGCGCGGTAGCGATCATCCAGAACCGGATCGACGTCATCATGATTTCCAAATTGGTGAACAATACGGAAGTCGGTATATTCAGCGCGGCCAATGAACTCATTAACATTCTCTACTTGATTCCGAACCTGGTGTCCAACGTGCTGTTTCCTGTTTTTTCAAGGCAATATTATGAATCCACAAAATCCCTGGTGGCATCCGGCAATCTGACGATTAAATACATGGCCATCATCGGGCTGCCCATTTCAGCCGGCATCTATTTCGTCGCGCCGTCCGTTATCCCGCTTATTTATGGTGCGGATTATGCAAATGCCGTAAGCGTGATGCGCATTCTGGGCCTGGGAATCTTTATTACCTTTGTTCTAAGCTTGATTGCCTATGTGCTGACCGCCGCCGATAAAATCCGGCACGTGACGATCACGAATCTGTTGTCTATTCTCGCGCATATTGCGCTTAATTTCTGGTTGATTCCGCTCTACGGCGCAGGAGGCGCGGCCGCGGCCTTGCTGATTTCAGGATGCATCGGCACGGTTTATCTCTATCGGATATACGTCACCAGTTTTGCCGGAACCGTGGTGTTGAAAAGCATTATCAAGCCTTTATTGGCCACGCTTTTCATGAGCCTGATTCTATGGTTGGTTCAGATCAATTTGCCGTTTACCATTTTACTGGGCGTCTGTTCGTACACCGTCGCTCTGGGCGCTTTACGCATCATCGACCGGGAAGAAATCCTGATGTTCCGGCAGATGATTCCTTTTCTTACCCATTCAAAATTTTTTTTTCGCTCCTGAAAAGCGCCGGACCGCAAAAGCATGAATCCGGCCAAAGAGGCCGGAATAAACGGATGAATGACAGCGCTTTTTATTATCGGTAATTTCTTGTCAGCCGGAACTCGATGAACGCTAAAATGCAGACTACAACACCTTCCCCAGCATGGGCTCATTTGCGAAAAGCCTTGCGGAATCCTTGGCAGGCCTTGGTTTATGCGACGGCTCTCGTCAAGAGTTTCTGGTATAGAATAAAATATGAAAAAATATTGAAAAAAGCCGTTTTCGGAAAAAGAGTCCGCATCAACGGAAAGCTGATCATTCGCGGACCGGGTCAGATCATTTTCGGCGACGACATCCGCTGCGCCGGAGTCGTCACGCCGTTCACGCACCGCAGCGAAGCGGTCATCAAAATCGGGAAAAAGGTTTTTCTAAACGGAACACGTTTCGGCGCCGCAAAGCGAATCGAAATCGGTTCGCGGTGTATTTTGGCCGACTGCCGCATCATGGACAATGACTTCCACAGCCTCAGCGAAAACCGGGACAGCGCCGAGGCGGCCGTAGGCGTCGCCCCGGTGCGGCTCGGCGACAATGTCTGGGTCGGCGGACAAGCCGGCATTCTAAAAGGCGTGACTATCGGGGAGAACAGCGTTATCGGTTTCGGGGCCGTGGTCACCTCCGACATCGACGCCAATGTCGTTGCCATGGGCAACCCGGCCAGAGCCGTGCGGAAAATCCCGGACTAACTAAATCTATCAAAAGGATGGGTTGAAAAATGAACGCTTGGCTTGCAAAAAATCTATTTTACCCGCTCTGGGACCTGAAGGACGGCCGGCACAAGCTGAAAGCCTTGAGGAAACTTGAAAATTCCCAGTGGCATTCGGCCGCGGAATTAAAGGAAGCACAATGGGCCAAACTGAAGACTATGGTTCAGGAGGCCTATAACCACAGCGCCTATTATCGACGCTTGTTCGATCAACAAAAGATCCGTCCGGCGGACATCCGGAGCTACCGGGATTTTCTGAATATTCCGCTGCTTACCAAAAAACAAATCCAACTCAATCCGGAAGACCTGATTTCCCAAAAGTATGCCAAGGAAAACCTGGCCTCGGCCAAAACCGGCGGATCGACCGGAAAAGCTTTGCAAATCTTTTTGGATGAAGACTGCGTGACGCAACGGATCGCCGCGGCCATGCGCAGCGACCGGTGGGCCGGTTGGGATTTGGGAATGAAGCGGGCCGCGATCTGGGGCAATCCGCCGGTTGCGGATACCTGGAAGAAAAAAATAAGACGGGCCCTGCTGGACCCGGTCATCTATCTCGATACGATGAATCTCAACCGGGAAAGCCTGGCGGCATTCGCTTCCCGGTTTCAAAGCTTCGGCGTTTCCGTTATTTTCGGTCATGCCCATTCCGTATTCATCTTCGCCAAATTCGTCGCTGAAAATAAAATCGGCGGATTACAACCGCGGGGCGTCATTTGCAGTTCCATGATGCTTTTGCCACGGGAAAGAACCTTCATGGAAAAGACGTTCCACTGCAAGGTCACCAACCGCTACGGCTGCGAGGAGGTTGGTCTGATTGCCTGTGAATGCGAGAAACATGAAGGGTTGCACCTTAATGTCGACCACTTGTACATCGAGTTTTTGAAAAGCGACGGCACCCCGGCCGAAGCAGGCGAACAAGGCGCCATCGTGGTTACGGATCTGGAAAACCGGGGCATGCCGTTGATTCGCTATCAAATCGAAGATTTCGGCGTTCCGTCCGCGCGCAGCTGCTCCTGCGGCCGGGGCTTGCCTTTAATGGAGCAGGTTGTGGGTCGCACGGCCGATTTTCTGAAAACCGAGCAAGGCGCCCTGGTGGCCGGAGTGTCGTTGATCGAGAGAACTTTGACCGCTATAAAAGGCATCGAACAGATGCAGATCGTTCAGGATGCCGTAAACCGGTTCCGGCTGAATATCGTGCCGCAACCGATCTATAGCGAAGCCAGCGAGGCGCAATTGATCGTCGAGATGAAAAATGTTTTCGGAAGTAACAGCCAAATTCAAATCCATAAAATTGGGAACATCCCCCAGGAAAGGTCCGGTAAATACCGGTTTGCCATCAGCCATGTTCTATAAAACTACCGAATTAAATATTGGAAAAGAGCGCATCATAGCGGCCGTAAAAAGTCCGTCCAATATCGGCTATTATTTATTTTTGTTATTTACAGTCATTTATTTTATGAATTTGCCGTATCGGATCGCTTCGCTGGCGCCGTTGCATATCGGCATGATTCTGAATGCGCTCCTGCTGTTGGCAATCCTCTTTTCGGTCGCAAGCAGGCCTTCCGGTCCGGAGAACGGTTTGTTGCGGTCATCCACCTCTTTGTTGCTGCTGCTGTTCGTGTTCTATATGATATTAACCATTCCGATGTCCAAATGGCCCGGCACCGTCATGAAGAAAGGCCTTCTGGAGTTTCTGAAAGTCGGCAGTTTTTATTTTTTCACGATATTTTTCATCGACACGCAACAAAAATTGGAACGGTTTATGTTCGTCTATTTGCTTTGCATCTGGATGATCTGCTTTGAGCCCTTTTTCGCCTATCTCGGCACAGGCTATTTGGGGTATGTGGATTATTCCATGGGCGGCACGCCTTTTTATCGCCTGACCGGCTTAACCAATAAAATCGGGGGCAATCCGAATGGCCTGGCCATGCTGTCCGTCCAGGCGGGCCTCATCGCTTATTTTTATCTGCATTATTATAAGACCAAGGCCGCCCGTATTTTGCTGTTTGCTTCTTTTCCTTTTCTCTTCGCCGTACTGATCCTTACGGGGTCGCGATCCGGTTTTTTAACCGCCGTCGTCGCCGTGGTTTTATGTATCTTCAAGGGCAAACACAAAATCATCGGATTCCTTTTGGCCATCGCGGCGATCCTTTTTATCTGGACGCAAATGGGCGATATGAATAAGGTGCGCTATGAGTCGCTGATTGAAAAAAACGTCGCGGGCCGAGCGAGCGCCGAGAACCGGATCGAGCACATAAAAAAAGCGTTTAACCTGTTTTTAAACAGGCCCGTTTTCGGTTACGGCATCGGTACGTTCGCCGAGGTCAATTTTAATTACACCGGCGAGGCTTTGGTTTCTCATAGTCTTTATACCGGGGTTCTGGTCGAGGTCGGCATCCTTGGATTTCTGTTGTTTTTCATTTACTTAAAAAGCGTATTCAAAAACCTGGCTTTAATCAGGCAAAAAAGCATCAAGCGCGGGGAAGAAAACGCCTATTTCTTCCAGTTCAGCCATCTGATTTCGGTTCTGCTGATAACCCAATTGGTGTTCGCCCTATGGGCGGGCAATTCCACTTACTATGTCTGGTATCTAAACGGCGGTTTGTCCGTGGTCGGCTTGAGAATATTGAGCCGAACCGTTCCCAACGATAAAACCGGCCGCGCCGGGAAAGAGGTTCCTACCTATGACCGCGACATCGGAAGCCAGAATTAAATTCAGTCCTTTTATGGCCGGTTTCTCCGACCGGTTGAAAAGCAGAGTCCACTCGCCGATTTTATATGATCGTTACATGCTTTTATGTTCCGATAGGGTTGCGATCGACGAGACTTCAAGCCGTCAGGATGTTCTCCAAGTCCTCAGTGAAGACAAACCCGAAATTCAAAGCGTATTTCCGATTGCGGAAGAAAGTCTGGCCCGCCGGTTCCAAAACGGAGACCTGTGTTTTATGCTCGGAACAAACCAGGCGATGCTCAGCATGGTTTGGGGTCATCGCGGGAAATGCTATATCCGCGGAGCCGGAAAGCACTTGAATATCGGCGACGATACGGTCTATCTCTATAATGCGTTTACGGTGCCCAACGTCCGCCGGAACCGGGTTTTTTCCCGCCTGATTAATGAATTTTTTAAATATTACTCGGGAAAAGGAATCAAGCGTTATTGCAGCCTGGTATCCCCCGGAAACAGACAGATGTTGGCGATTCTTCATGAAAACGGATTCAGGGTTGAATCGAATTTGCGATATATCCGGATTGCGACCTTTGGAATTTTGCGCGAACAAAGCGTCCAGGGTATCAAGAAATGCAATTACCGCATCTCCCGGGAACCGAAAACGGGTTATATCATCTGACAGGCATCTCTAAATGCCGCTTTATCGGTAACGAGACCCAAGAAAATAAACCAAATATGAAAAGTAAAATCGATAAAATACGTATTTTTAGAGTTCCTGTGATGCTTCTTTTTAACCGGGTTAAGGAGATCTTTTAAGAATGATGCGACTGCACGGCCCATTGCCGGTAAGAAACAAAGCGCTTGTCCTGGGTCGAATCGGCATCGTTCGAAGTCTCGGAAGGGAGGGCATCCCGGTCATTGTGGCCCGGGAAGAGTCCCGGACTTTTGAACGGGCATCCCGGTACTGCTCGGAATATGTCACTCTGCCCAATCTGGATCGGTTCTCGGAGCAAGCGCTGCAAATCCTGGAACGTTACGGAGAACGCCAGGAACATAAACCGGTCGTTTTTTTGAATGCCGAGTCGGACGTCCTGCTCGTTTCGAAATCCAGAGAGAGGCTTCAAAAGTATTTTCACATTTTACTCGCTCCGGACAAATTAATCGGCAAGCTGATCGATAAAAGCCAATTCGGCAATCTGGCGAAGCAATTCGACCTCCCCGTGCCGAGGACTTTTACCCCGCTCGCGAATGCCGAAGCCATGGCTTACGCCGAAGCGCTCGGTTATCCCTGTATTTTAAAACCCGTCCGCCAGCGGTTGTGGCATCAATCCGAAATCATCCGGTCGATCGGAATCCGCAAAGCGATCCGAATCGAAAATCCGGCGGTTCTGAAACAAACCCTGCAAATGATTCCCCCGCTAACGGGTGAAGTCATGATCCAGGAATATATCCCGGGTGACGATCAACAGCATTTCGATTTTCACGCTTACCTTGACCGGGACGGGAAGGCACGCGGAAAGATCGTGGGCCATAAACTGCGCATCCACCCCATTCATTTCGGCGCGGGTTGCTACGTCCAATATGCGGAAGAGCCCGCCATAGAAAAGTTATGCCTGAACGCGCTCGAAAAAATCGGCTATACCGGGGCCGCCAACATCAATCTTAAACGGCATCCGCAAACGCTGCAAGATTACATTCTGGAAATCAACCCCCGCTACAGCCTTTGGGCGATTTTCGACACCGCTTGCGGAGTCAATCTGCCTTTGCTGCACTATTTCGATGCCGTGGGTTCGGCCGTGCCTGAGCAACCGCCTTTCGGGAAATCCCGACGGTGGCTTTGGTTGGGGGCGGATTTTGCCGCCATGCTCGCGTACCGGAAGACGGGGGAGTGGACACTTTGGAACTGGCTGAAATCTTTGATTTTTTTGCCGGGAAAGATCGAGTACCATGTGTTTGCCTGGGACGATCCCATCCCGTTATTGGCGTCTTGGATGCTGAAAATAGAAACTAATCTGCGCATAACGTATTCCTATTTTCTGCGTGGTTTGGAAATTTTACCGGGAACTAAAGCGCCGCTTCGCTGTAAAAAGCAGATTCAGTCGCGGTTCCCGATGCCGCGGTCATGCGCATCCGGTTCCGACTGCCGTACAAACAAGTTAACCTATGAGCCTATCGGAAGCGCGGATCAAAGTCTCTGGCTCGGTGCGCTTAAAAAAATAATGACGCGTTCCGCCTGTGCACACAAGCTCAGAAGCATCATTGCCTGGAACCGCTATGACATCCGGTATCTCGATATCGGCTACCACCGACCGGCGGTATGCCAGTGCGAGGTTAGGATTGTCCGGGAACCGTTGCCGGGTTTGTCAACCGCGTTCCATATCGATGAAAGCATTCTGAAATATCGCTTCGGTCACGGGGACCTCTGCTTTGTCGGTCTGCGGGATGGTCAATATTTGGGAATTTCCTGGGCTCATCAAGGCGTCTGTTTTATCAAAGGCGCCGGAAAACTGCTCGATTTGGCCGACGACGAAGTCTATAAATACGGCAGCCATACCCTCCCGCAAGCGCGGGGGCAGGGCGTGTATCGCAGCATTAACGATGCTTTTTTTTCGCATTATCGGAAAGAGCGGATCCGGAAATTTTGGGAGATGAACCGCCCCGACAACACGATTATCACGGGGACCTTGTCCCGCATCGGCTGGGTAAAGCATTCCATCATTTGGCGCGTCAAAATGGGACCGGTCAACCTTGTGTTGGAGCGGTTTTGCGCCAACGGCAAAAAAAAGCTGTCGCTCGTTTCCGACGCCTTGGTTCCCTGTTATGTCATATAGACCGCCAGGCAGGCGTCACTGCAAATGAACAAAAAACAAATTAAAATCTGTTTCATGATCGATGTGCTTGAAATGGGAGGGACGGAAAAACAGCTTATCGAAACCATGCGCATGCTGGACGCCGACCGGTTCATCGTTTATCTGGTTTGTTTCAGAAATTCAGAAATGCTCGAAAAATGTGAAATCAACGGACAAAAGCTGGTACTCGATATCCGGAGTTTCAAGTCACTTGGGATGGTCCGAAAAATTTTTCGGTTATGCTCTTTCCTTAAAAGGGAACAAATAGATATCATGCAAACTTTTTTTCCGGATGCCAATCTGCTTGGCGCATTGGCCGCCAAACTTGCCGGGGTGAAGAACATCGTTTCCAGCCGTCGCGATCTGGGTTTCTGGTACAACAAGAAAGAGCTTGGAAGATTAAAGAAAATAAACAGATTCGTGAACCGCTTTTTGGTCAATTCGGAGGCGGTAAAAGAAATTTTATTTCAAGTCGAAAAGGTTCCCAAAAGCAAAATCGACATTATTTATAACGGTATCCGCTTAGCCGACTTTGCCGAAAAAGATGCGACGTATATCCGGGATCTTAAAGCGCAACTGTCCATACCCCGGGAAAATATCGTTATCGGATGTATCGCCAATTTCAACCGCAAAGTCAAAAGGGTCGACATTTTTATCGAAGCGGCCGCGATCATCGGGAAAGATCTAAACCGGGTTTCGTTTCTAGTCATCGGCGACGGGTATCTCAAAGATGAACTCCGGGCATTGGCAAAGGCACGGAACATCGAAAATAAAATCATTTTTACCGGCCGCCGGAACGATGTGGCCGCGCTATTGCCCGTCATCGATATCGGCGTGCTGACTTCCGATTCGGAAGGCTTTTCAAATATTCTTCTTGAATATATGGCGGCAAGCATTCCGGTCGTGGCCACCGCTGTCGGCGGAAATAAGGAGCTCATTACGCACAACCGGGACGGTTTGCTGATCCCGCCGCAAGACTCCGGCGCGGTGGCCGAAGCCGTCTTGGCTCTTGTCAAAAATCCCGCCTTGCGCCGTGGATTCGCGGAAAAAGCCAAGCAAAAAGTCTGTAAAGAATACGCGATGGAGAAGATGATCGCCAATCTGGAGAAATATTACCTAAATTTGTATTTCGAACCGTTTGGAATTCAAATACATCAGGAAAGGCCGGCCGAAATCGCATGATCTATATTATTTTGTTGTTGATGGGCGGCGTGGCTGCCTATCTGGCCTATAAAATCGTTTTAAAAAAAATTTATATTTGGTTTCCCTCCTATATAGTTTGGACTTGGAAAAACACCCGCGCGCTTGCCGCGGCCCGGCCGCCCGTACACATCATGTTCATGGTGGCGGATCATTTTGAACCCGGCCCCAATACCGAAATCGTAAAGGAGTGGGTCAGTCAATATCCCGTTACCGTTCAACGGCATCGGGACGCGGATGACAAGCCTCCGCGGCATTCCTGGTTTTATCCTTCCGAACGCGCCGCCGAACGTCTCGATCATTTTAGATTACTCAGCAAGCTGACCGCGGAGGGTTTCGGAGAGATCGAACTTCATCTTCATCATCATGACGATACGGAAGAAACATTGCGGCAAAAATTGCAGGACGCAAAGAAATTCTATAACCGCATGGGCGCTTTGATCACCACGGATGGAAAAACAACCTTCGGGTTTATCCATGGGAATTGGGCCTTGGATAATTCCGTGATCATAAATAATCAAAATTGTTGCGGTGTTAACAACGAGCTTAATATTTTGAATGAAGAAGGATGTTATGCGGATTTTACCTTTCCGGCCGTCCACACCTCCGCTCAACCGAAAAAAATCAACAGCATCTATTATGCAAAAGACGACATTTCCAAACCGAAATCCTACAACTCCGGCATCGACGTATCGGCCGGTAAAAGCGATCCCATGGATGCCTTGATGCTGATTCAGGGTCCCCTCACAATTCATTTTGAACGTCCCTTGCAAATGATTCCCTCCATTGAAAGCGGGGGGGTCGAATGGAAACGTCCGCCCGCCATGCATAGAGTCGATCAATGGGTTAAGGCGAATATTCATGTTCAAGGTCAACCGGACTGGATTTTTATTAAGGTTCATACGCACGGCGCGGTCGCGGGAAGCATGAATATTTTTTTAAAAGGCGAAATGGAAAAAATTTATTCTTATTTGGAAAGCAAATACAATGACGGAAAGAACTACTGTCTTCATTATGTGACGGCCAGGGAGACATACAACATCGTTAAAGCCGCGGAATCGGGCTTATCGGGAAACCCCAATCTTTATCGCGATTATCTGCTTAAACCTTACCGGAATACCTTAAAAGGCTTCCGGAAAGATCCGGATTGAACTCGAAGCACTTGAAGCAAAGGAGACTAAAGGTATGATTCATATCTTTGAAACGTTATTTTGGTTGAGCATGGCGGTTACGGTCTATTGTTATTTGCTTTATCCCGTTTGCGTCCGGGCGGTAGGTCGCCTGCGTCCCAAATCCGTTAATAAAAGGAACAGGGAACCGTTTGTCAGCATCATCATTTCGGCCTACAATGAAGCCCGGTTTATCAAGCGCACTTTGGAAAATAAATTAAGTTTGCGCTATCCGCCAAATAAAATGGAACTGATTATTGTTTCCGACGGATCCGATGACGGAACGGATGAAATAATCAAGAGTCATTTGAAACCCAATATCCGATTCGTTCGCCAAGAACCCCGTCAGGGTAAATCGGCCGCACTGAATCGGGCCGTAGCCCAGGCAAGGGGAGAGATCATTTGCTTTTCCGATGCCAATTCCATATGGGATGAAAATGCCTTATTTCATATGGCGCGAAATTTTGCCGATGCGACGGTCGGATATGTGACCGGAAAAATGATTTACTCGAATTCAACAGGTAATCCGACCGGCGCCGGATGCGGGTTATATATGAAATATGAAAATAAATTGCGGGAATGGGAAAGCGGGATCGGTTCCATTGTCGGCGTGGATGGGGGCATAGACGCAATCAGAAGCAATTTATATGAAACCATCGATCCGTCATTGTTACCGGATCTGATATTACCTTTGAAAGTCATAGAAAAAGGATTTAGGGTTGTTTACGAGCCTAAAGCCGTTTTAAGAGAAGAATCTTTGGATAATAGCCAAGATGAGTTCAAGATGCGAATGCGGGTTAGTCTCAGAGCGTTGCATGTATTATGGCGCATGCGGCATCTGTTGAATCCCTTCCGCTATGGCCTGTTTTCATGGCAATTGCTTTCGCATAAATGGTTGCGCTATTTTGCTTGGATTTTTATATTGTCCGCCTTGATCACGAACGTTATTTCCTTCGATCGCGGGTTGTCTTATAGATTCATGTTGTTTGGTCAAAGTTTTTTTTATGCATTCGCGATTTTAGGTTATGCTTCCGAAAAATTCAAGATCAAACTCGGAAAAATTTCGACTTTTCCATATTACTTTATCGTTCTCAATTTATCCAGTGCCGCGGCTTTTTTGAAATTTATAAAAGGACAAAACATGGTTACTTGGCAACCGCGGAAAGGTTGAACGGATCGGTTCGATGCGTCCGATAAATCTGGCGATATGTACGGCCGGCGAATTGTATGGAGGGATCGAGCAATTCATCTATGCTTACGCCGAATTGCTTAATAAACATGACCGGGTAAAGCCTATTGTTGTTCTTTTCAACAAAGGATTGCTTTACGAGCGTTTAAAGCAGTCGGGAATCGACTTGTATATGATTGATTCGAATTATAAGTACGATTTTTCCTGTTTACGGAAGATCGTCGGCATATTCAGAAATAAAAAAATAAATCTGGTTCACACGCATGCTTATAAAGCCAATATATTATGCGGTCTGGCCGCGCGATACTGCCGCATCAAAGCTTTGAAAACAGAACACGGAATGCTTGAACCGGCCAAGGGGTTGAATTTTATAAAGATGTCGCTAAATCTTTTTGCCGATCAATGGATCGTAAAAAGTTTTTTTTCGGGTATTGTTTTTGTTACCAATGACATAAAATCAATACCCGAAAAAAAACTTTTTACGATCCATTG
>RPPU01000024.1 GCA_003819975.1 Desulfobacteraceae bacterium | reverse complement strand
CGTCGGCAACGGCCTGATCAATGCCGTGAGCCTGCCCATGCTGCTGCTTTCCGGCATTTTCTTCAGTTCCCATCATTTTCCCGAAATGGTGCAGCCCTTCATTCGGGTTCTGCCGCTCACCCTGCTGGCCGATAGCTTGCGCGCTATCGTCAACGAGGGTTCCGGCTTAACGGACATTTGGCCGGCCGTGCTCGGCTTATTTGCTTACGCTGTGCTCTTTTTCATCTTGAGCCGGCGTTTCTTCAAATGGACCTAATAAGTCAATTGCGTCGGGTCCATGGTTACCGGAGCCGTATCCAGATCGGTCAAGATGCGTTGCGCCACTGGCGCGGCGATGATCTTAATCAATTCTCCGGCGAAAAGCTCTTCATCCCGCAGTTCCCGTCGCGCGCCTGAAAGCCTGCGGATCTCATCCGAAACCCTGATATTATCGGCATTTAGATCATGTTTGGCCTGAAATTTATCGGCATAGACGATTTCATCTCCGGTTTTTTCGGAGAAAGGGAACTCAATGACCGTACGCCCGCTTTTAACTTCGACGACCTTTACCGTTCCGGCGAGCGCGACCGCCGACTTATCTTTAAAAATGGAGTAATACATGGGTGCGCTGACCCATTCTTTTCGTTTGGCCTGTTGCCCCTTGCTGTCGACATAAGCCACATCATACGAATATTGATAAGAATCCTTTACTTGCGTCTCCGTCAAGCCGGCGCGGGTGTTGCGCACCTGAGTAAAGCGGCCGAAAACAAGATAATGAACTCCGGTTAATTTTATGGGTATCCGGCCTTCATCGTTTAAGAGATTCTCGTTAATCTTTTGGGTTCTCGCCAGTGTTAAAAAATCTTCGCGCTCCAGCAACTGAACAAAAGCACTGGCTTTGGCTTGAACGTCCGATTTGATTGCGGAAAAAATATAATCACCCAAAACCATGCCGGCGACATCTCTTCCGGTCGGGTTATCAAAAGAGACCAAAGCGATTTTTATGATCGCCTTATCTCCGGCCGTCGCCCATTTTTGACTGACATCGCGGTATTGCGGGTTCAGTGTCTGCGCTTGCCCCAAATCTTCATACGCTTTCCTGTATTGCCCGATTGAAAGAAAATACGAACCCAGGGCATAGTAAAGACCGGTCGCTTTGGTCAAAGAATTCTTATAATCCCGGATCACGGCATGGGCGTTTTCATAGGTTTTGGCCGCAGACCGGTAATTTCGGGTCTTTTCAAAATCGCCGGCCATCCGGTAATAAGATTCCGCGATTTTCTCGGTGCTGTCTTTATAAACGCCGGCAAAATCCAAGGCAATCCTGTACTCGCTGATGGCCCGGGTAAAATCCCTTTGGCTAAAAAACACTTCAGCTTGCAAATAATGCTTTTCAGCCGCCGCCAAACTGACTTTATGAATGACCTGACCCACATCGATCGGGATAAAATGGAGCAGATTGAACATCTTCAGCCGGGAAAGATAAGTTTGCAGATCCTTATATTCGACTAGAGAGGCTTCATAATTCCTCTGCGCTTGATAAGCTTCGGCCATTCTCAACTTTTGTTCATAGGCCGGTTTGGCGATGTTGACCAAATTCGTCAAAGCTTCACTGTGTTTCCGGTTGATTTGCAGAACATTTAAATATTCTATAGCGGCAGCATAATGATCGCCTCTGGCAATGGCTTCATCCGCATGCTTCATTCCTCTGGAGGTGGCGCTGCATCCGAAAAAAACGGTGAGCCCAATAAGCAACGCTCCAAAAATACAGATTTTTTTTGCATTCATTTTCGACTCCTTTGTTCTATAAATAAATTAATACAAAAAACGATCTGATTTCATTTTCGCTGGAATAAACCATATAATCTGGGCTTTCTTTTCTAAACGATTAATATCAGAGGTATCATTTAAACTCAAGCACAATTTTCATCAATGGGGACGTTGTTTATTATCTTGACTTTCATAGAGGCCCATATTATCATACCCGAAATATAACACTCGAGGTAAAATATGCCCCGCCAAGCCCGACTCGATGCCCCCGGCACTCTCCATCACGTAATTTTAAGAGGAATAGAAAAAAAGCTGATTGCCGAAAACCGTAAAGACCGGCTCGAATTTGTAGAGCGTATGAACCAAGCAGCCGTCAAAAATGACATCAAAATATTTGCTTGGGCTTTAATGCCCAATCATGCCCATATCTTGCTCAAAAGCGGAAAACAGGGCTTATCGAAATATATGCGCCGCTTCCTTACCGGATACGCCATCAATTATAATAAACGCCATAATCGCTATGGGCATTTATTCCAAAACCGCTATAAATCGATTGTTTGCGATGAAGAGGCTTATTTTCTTCAATTAGTGCGGTATATTCATTTGAATCCCCTTCGCGCCAAACTGGTAAAAAACTTAGCGGAATTAGATCAATATGCGTGGTGTGGCCATTATGAAATGATTAATCCTGGATTTCATCCTTGTCTGGACAGAAAATATGTTTTGGCTTGGTTTGATAAAAAGGAAAGCGAAGCCCTAAAACGATATAAAAATTTCCTTAAAGAAGGACTTCATCAAGGTCAACGTCCGGAACTGGTTGGCGGAGGCTTAGTCAGAACGATGGGGAACTGGAGCGCGGTTGCCTCACTTAGACAAACCCGAGAAAAACAATTTAGCGATGAAAGGGTGTTAGGCAATAGTGATTTTACTATAAAAATAATCAAGGAAGCGGATGAAAAAATAAAATATCAAATCCATAGATCCGGCATAAAAATGAAAGTGTTAGAAACCATAACCAACATTTGCAATAAAGAAGGAATAACGATTAAAGAGATATCGGGCGGCAGTCGTCGGGGAAGACTTCCGCAAATCAGATCAAAAATTACAATCGGATTGATCAAAGAATATGGTCTGCCGCTTGCTGAAATCGGGCGGCAAATAGGAATTTCCACTTCGGCGGTTTCAAGAATCGTAAGTAAGAACGAAAAAATTAATCACAATAGTAAACAACGTCCCATCAAAAAATAGCTTGCCTTATCGATATTTTTGTTTTATGATCCCGCTTATTTTTTATAGGATAAAAAACCATGACGCAATCAAAAGGCCCCGTTAAATACGATGAAAGCACCATCAAAACCCTGAGTTCCCTGGAACACATCCGCCTACGGACCGGCATGTATATCGGCCGCATCGGCGACGGTTCCCATCTCGACGACGGCATCTATATTCTGCTGAAAGAAGTGATCGATAATGCCATCGACGAGTATATCATGGGCTACGGCAAACGCGTCGATATCGCCATCGACGAAAACCTGGTGACCGTGCGCGATTTCGGCCGCGGCATTCCCCTGGGCAAGGTGATCGAGTGCGTTTCAGTCATCAATACCGGCGCCAAATACAACGACGATGTCTTTCAGTTTTCAGTCGGCTTGAACGGCGTGGGCACCAAGGCGGTCAATGCCCTGGCCTCGCATTTTAAGGTCGTCTCGTATCGCGACGGCAAATTCTTCGAAGCCGTTTTCAGCCGGGGGAAACTCAAATCCAAAAAAAACGGCCCGGCCCGCAAAGAACCCGACGGTACTTTTGTCGAATTTATTCCCGACGATAAAATCTTCAGCGAATACAGTTTTAACGCTGAGTTTGTGGAACAGCGGTTATGGAATTACGCCTATCTGAACAGCGGCTTGAAACTATACTTCAATGACAACAAGATCGAATCGAAAAACGGCTTGCTGGACTTGCTGGCTCACGAAATCGGCGAAACCGCCCTCTACGAAACCGGTTTTTACAAAGTCAAACAGCTTGAGATGGCTTTTACCCACACCTCGGCTTACGGTGAAATGTATTTCTCGTTTGTGAACGGTCAGCACACCACAGACGGCGGCACGCACCTGAGCGCCTTCCGCGAGGGGTTGCTCAAGGGCGTAAACGAGTTTTACAAAAAAAATTATTCGGGCGCGGACGTGCGCGAAGGCATTGCCGGCGCCATTGCCATTAAGCTGAAATCGCCGATTTTCGAAAGCCAGACCAAAAACAAATTGGGCAACGCTGAAATTCGCTCCTGGATCGTGCAGGAGGTGAAATCGGGCGTAGTGGATTATCTGCATAAAAACCGTTTGGCCGCGCAAGAACTCGAAAAGAAAATCGTCAGCAACGAGAAGCTGCGCACCGAACTCAATGCGGTTAAAAAAGAGGCTAAAGAAGCGGCTAAAAAAATCGCCATCAAAATTCCCGACTTGAAGGACTCCAAGTTCCATCTCCAGGACGGAAAAGAGGGCGAGCAGACCATGATCTTCATCACCGAAGGCCAGTCTGCTTCGGGATCCATGGTCGCCTCGCGCGATGTGAATACCCAGGCCATCTTTTCTTTGCGCGGCAAACCTCAGAATGTTTATGGGAAAACCAAGGCAGCCATTTATAAAAACGAAGAGCTCTACAATATGATGATGGCCCTGGGCATTGAAGACGACGAGGAAAATCTGCGTTACGCCCGCATCATCATCGCCACCGACGCCGATTATGACGGCTTTCACATCCGCAACCTGCTCTTGACTTTTTTCCTCAATTATTTTGAAGAACTCGTGATCGCCAACCGCCTTTATATTCTGGAAACCCCTCTTTTCCGCGTACGCAACAAGCAACAAACCGTATACTGCTATTCGGAAAAAGAAAAACAAACGGCCCTCGAACAAATTACGACACCGGAAGTAACTCGCTTCAAAGGCCTGGGTGAAATCTCCCCCAAGGAATTCGGCCAGTTTATAAACGAAAACATTCGCTTGCTGGATATTGCCGTTAAATCCGTCAAAGACGTCCCGCCTTTGCTCGATTTCTATATGGGCAAGAACACACCCAAGCGCCGCGACTATATTATGGAGAATCTGATCTAATGCCTTATGTAAAAAACATTCTGGACAAAAATTTCATGGAATACGCCTCCTATGTCATCAAGGATCGCGCCATTCCCGATCTCGAAGACGGCCTCAAGCCCGTACAACGCCGCATTCTGCACTCCTTGCACGAGATGGATGACGGCAAATTCAACAAAGTCGCCAACGTGGTCGGCCATGCCATGAGCTATCATCCGCACGGCGATGCTTCCATTTACGCCGCCCTGGTTGTCTTAGCCAATAAAGACCTGTTTATCGATAAACAGGGCAACTTCGGCAATATCTATACCGGCGACCCGGCCTCGGCCGCCCGCTATATCGAGTGCCGGCTACTGCCTATGGCCAAGGAAGTGCTCATCAATCCGGCCATCACCCAATACGAGGAATCCTATGATGGTCGCAAACGCGAACCTATTGCTTTCCCGGCCAAAATTCCGGTCATTCTGACCCAGGGCGCCGAAGGCATTGCCGTAGGCATGGCCACGCATATTTTGCCGCATAACTTCATGGAAGTGCTCGAAGCGCTCAAAGCCCGCCTAAGAGGCAAAAAAATCACTCTTTATCCCGACTTTGCCTCCGGCGGCGTGGCTGATGTATCGGAATACGCGGATGGGAACGGCAAGATCCTGGTGCGGGCCAAGCTGGAGCTCTCCGATCCTAAGCGCATCGTGATCCGCGAATTGCCCTACGGCCACACCTGCGACTCCCTGATTGCCACCATCGAATCCGCGGCCCGGCAAAATAAGATCAAGATTCAGAGTATCGAGGACTATACGGCTGAAAATGTGGAAATCGAGATCAAACTGGCTCGCGGCGTATACAGCGAAGAAACGGTCGACGCCCTTTACGCTTTTACCGGCTGCGAGAGCAGTGTCTCCGTTAATTTCTTGGTGATCAAGGACGGCAAACCGACCATCATGACCGTCAGCCAGGTCATTGCCTATCACAGCCAGCGCTTGACCGAAATTTTAACCCAAGAATTAAAACTGGAAGAATCCCAACTCAAAGACAAACTGCATGCCCGCACTCTGGAGCAGATTTTTATCGAAGAGCGGATTTATAAGCGCATCGAATCCATGAAAACCCGCGAAACGGTTATCAAGGCTGTCATCGACGGATTCAAACCTTTTGCCAAACAAATCAAACGCGAAGTCACGATCGAAGACGTGGAACGACTCCTGAAAATCCCGATCCGCCGGATTTCGCTTTACGACATCAACCAAGCCCGCAAGGAAATGGAAGAGATCAAAAAGCGCCTTAAAGAGATCCTCGGCCACCTCGGCTCTATCGTCAAATATGCGATTTCATTCCTGGACCATATCCTAAAAAAATACGGCCCTCTTTATCCGCGCCGCACCAAGATTATCTCCTTTGAAAAAGTGAATGTCCGCGAAGCCGCCATGCGCAACCTCAAGCTCAAATACGACAAAGGCACCGGCTATCTCGGTTATGAAGCCGGCGGCAATGTGCTGCTGGATGTTTCCCAATATGACCGTATCCTGGTCGTCCGCAGATCCGGCGCCTACTCGATTATGAATGTTCCGGATAAATTATTCGTGGATAAAGGCATGTGGTATTGCGGCTTCATGGACCCCGAAACCGCGGAGAACAAAGTCTTCACCGTGGTATTCCGGGATAACACAACCGGCTTCCCCTATGTCAAGCGCTGCAAGATCGAGCAGTTTATCCTGAACAAAGGCTATTCCCTGGTCCCGGAAAACGCCACGGTGCTCCGCGTGACGACCGCCCAACAGGGTTCCATCGAACTCGAATACAAGCCGCGGCCGCGCCTGAAAGTATTAAAGGAGATCTTCAAGATTCAGAATTACCTGATTAAAGGCCCCAAAACCGCCGGCGTGCGCCTGGCCGCCAAAGAAGTTAAATCGGCCCGCGTTATATCGGCCCAGGGAAACGGGGATGACGATAATAACGGTAATTGATTTTAACATGCTCAAGAAAATAGAAGAATTTAGAAGAAAGTTTGGAGGATATTTTAAAAATATTTTTTAAGAAAAAGGATACGTTAAATTTTATTTTTTTTATAACCTCATGATTTATTTTTTATTTCTGAGATATCCTGTAATAAAACCAGTTCATTTTTACCTAAAGCACCGGACCCAATGATCGGGTCTGAATTCCTTAAACTCGGGGACCGCTTCCCTGCAAATCGGCTTTGCTTCCGGGCAACGCGGATGAAAATGGCAACCCTTAGGAGGGGAGATCGGGCTGGGTACGTCTCCGGAGATGCTGTGCCGGTCTCTTTTCTTCTCAGGGTTGGGAATGGGAACCGCGCTCAAGAGCGCCCGGGTATAGGGATGAGTCGGATTGATATATAGCTCGCTCTTCGGGGCCAATTCCACCAATCGTCCCAAATACATGACCGCGATACGGTCGCTGATATATTTAACCACGGAAAGATCGTGCGAAATGAACAGATAGGTCAGTTGAAATTCTTTCTGCAGTTCAAGCAAAAGGTTGATCACCTGGGCTTGAATGGACACATCCAGGGCGGAAACCGGTTCGTCGCATACGATCAATTCCGGATTCAACGCCAAAGCGCGGGCAATACCGATGCGTTGGCGTTGACCGCCGGAAAATTCATGCGGATAAGCTTCATAGGCGTCTTCGCGTAATCCGACCACTTTCATAAGGTCTTTGACATTTTTGGTTTGTTCGGCATGCGTGCCGATATGATGGATTTTCAAACCCTCTCCGATAATCTGGCCGATGGTATGGCGGGCGTTCAAAGAGGAATAAGGATCTTGAAAGATAATCTGCAGATTGCGGCGCAGAGGGTTCAGTTCTTTCCGGGAAAGGCTGAGCAAGTCTTTATCCCGATAATGCACTTCCCCTTCGGTCGGGTTTTCCAGGCGGATAATCATCCGTCCCAGGGTCGATTTTCCGCAACCCGATTCCCCGACCAAACCCAGGGTTTCCCCTTTATAAATTTCAAGATCAATGCGGTCCAGGGCGTGGACGACGGCTTTTTGTCCAAAGCCGCCCACGGTGGTCGTATAATCCTTTTTCAAATTCCTGGTAACGATCAGTTTTTCTTTTTGATTATTTTGTGTTTCCATATTTTACCCGAAAAGCCAGCAACGAACTTCATGGCCTTGATTAATGACTTTCAGCTCCGGTTCTTCTTGCAAACAACGGTCAAAAGCGAATTTACAACGGTCGTTGAATTTACATCCCTTGGGCAGGCCAAAAAGACTGGGAACCATGCCCGGAATCGCCTCCAGTTTGGTGCTCTTATCGTCGGCCCGGATCCCCGGAATCGATCCCATCAGTCCTTGCGTATAAGGGTGCCGGGGATCGCCATAGAGACTATGCGCATCCGCTTTTTCAACCACCCGGCCCGCGTACATGACAATGACGTCATGGGACGTTTCCGCGACGACGCCTAAGTTATGGGTGATCAGCAGAATGGCCGTTCCGGTGGTCTCGCTCAATTGCTCCATCAGCTCCAGAATCTGGGCTTGAATGGTCACATCCAAGGCCGTGGTGGGCTCGTCGGCAATGATCATCTTGGGGCTGCAGGCCAAAGCCATGGCGATCATCACTCTTTGACGCATGCCGCCGCTCATTTGGTGCGGATAGTCCGCCATGCGGCTTTCCGGCGCCGGTATACGCACGGCTTTTAAGAGTTCAATGGCCCGGTCCCGCGCTTCTCTTTTATTGATCTTCTGGTGCAAGGTCAAAACTTCCGTAATCTGATCGCCGATCTGGAAAACCGGGTTGAGCGAGGTCATGGGTTCCTGAAAGATCATGGAGATATTGTTGCCGCGGATATGGCGCATCTCTCGTTCCGAGAGTTTCAATAGGTCCCTGCCGTTAAAATGGATGGTTCCGCCCACGACTTCTCCGGGTGGGTTGGGAATCAGCCCCATAATGGAAAGAGCGGTCACGCTTTTGCCGCATCCGGATTCGCCCACGATGGCCAAGGTCTCGCCTTCGCGAATGTCGAAACTGACATCGTCCACCGCTTTGGCCACTCCCCGTTCGGTCAAAAAATAGGTCTTTAGGTTTCGAACTTGAATCAGTGTTTCTGGCATAGTTATCTTTCTTTCCGAAATAGAACCGCTCATGCACGCTTATAAACGCCAATATCATAAAACCTTCATCTTTATCAGCGCTTATCTGCGTTTATTCGCGGTTTGAATAAATTACCCGCTTGCCATTCGATGGTCGCATTCCGGCAATCCTTGCCGGAATCTATGTTTTTTTGATCCTGTGCTTTTCAGGATTAAAAAAACATTTAGGATCAAAAAACATTAATCGTGCAGCTTGGGATCAAAGGCGTCGCGTACTCCGTCACCGAACAGGTTGAATCCCAAAACCGCGGCTAAAATCATCAAGCCGGGGAAAGTGATCACCCACCAGGCCGTCAAAATCAAGGCCCGGGCATGGGTCAGCATGGCGCCCCATTCCGGGATCGGCGGTTGCGCGCCCAAACCGATAAAACTCAGGGCCGCGCAATTGATAATCGCCGACCCGAAACCCAGAGAACATTGCACAATCAAGGGGGCCAAGCAATTCGGGATCACATGGATAAAAATCAGCCTAAAGTTATTGGCGCCCAAAGCCCGCGCGCCCTGGACATAATCCTTGGATAGTTCCTCCAACACGGAACCGCGCACCAACCGGGCATACTGGGGGATGGCCACCGTGCCAATGGCGATCATGGCGTTATTCAAGCTGGGGCCGAATAGGGTCACCATGACAATGGCCAGTAAAAAATAAGGGATGGATAACATGATATCCATGAACCGCATCACGACCATATCCAGCATGCCGCCGTAAAAACCGGCCAGCGAACCGATCAACACACCCAGGATACAGGCAATGGAGACCGAGATGAATCCCACTTTCATGGAAATCCGCGCCCCATGGATCAAGCGGCTCAGAATATCCCGGCCGAAATCGTCGGTACCCAAGAGATTTTTAGCCGCACCGCCTTCGGCCCAAACCGGCGGTTTGAGTTTGTCGTATAAGGATTGGGCCAGGGGATCATAGGGCGAAATAAGATTCGCAAAAACAGCCATTAACGCGAACACACAGATCACGATCAAACCGGCCACGGCGGTTTTGTTCTTGCGGATTCTCCAAAGCGATTCCAGAAACGGACTTTTGGATTTGGCGGTCTTTTTATTTCTTTCCGTTTTTTCAAGCCTGGAAGCTATGCTTTTCCTTTTAAACATTCATTTACACCTGCGTTTTGATTATGAGACTCTGATGCGTGGATTAATCCAAACATAGAGGATATCGACAATGGTATTGATAATAATAAAAATAAAAGCGACCATCAGCACCCCGCCTTGCACCGCATTGTAATCGCGCGTATAAACCGCGGTCAAAACCCAATGGCCGATTCCGGGCCAGGCAAAGATGGTCTCGGTTAAAACCGCTCCGCCCATCAAGGTACCGAAAGAAATCCCGATAACGGTCACGATCGGGATCAAGGCATTGCGCAGGGCGTGCTTGTAATAGACCTTGGTTTCCGATAAGCCCTTGGCCTTGGCCGTGCGGATGTAATCCTGGCGCAACACTTCCAGCATGCTGGACCGCGTGATCCGGGCGATCAGGCCCATGGGAATGGTGCTCAAGGTCACGCTGGGCAGGATCAAATGCCAAAGCACATCCCGCAGAGCCACCCAGTTTTGAGCCATGATACAATCCAGGATATAAAAACCGGTGTTGACCTGAAAATCAATGATCGGACTGATGCGTCCCGAAATAGGCAAAATACCGAGCTGTACGGAAAAAATAATGATCAAAATCAAGCCCAGCCAGAAAATGGGCATGGATATGCCGGTAATGGCCATCACCATACTGGTGTAATCGAAGATGGAATATTGCTTGGTGGCGGAGATGACCCCGGCAATCATGCCGAAGACGGCAGCGATCAAGAGAGCCATAACGGAAAGCTCGATCGTAGCCGGGAAAAAATCCTTGATTTCGTCGATGATATACATATCGGAACGAAAGGATTTCCCAAGGTCCCCATGTAAGAGCCGGTTCATAAAATGCCCGTACTGGATATAAAGAGGTTTGTCCAGTCCCAGGGTGGCTTTGCAATCCTTTAAGGCGCTTTCCGTAGCCCGTTCGCCGTACATCAACATGCAGGGATCGCCGGGGATGAAGTTGATCAGCATGAAAATGAATATCGTCACGCCGATCATGGTGAAAAAAAGCGAGATGGAACGACGCAAAATAAATCGAAGCAAATCTCAACCTCATTTCAAAAAACCGGCAAGGAGCATGAAAGCCATAATCCTTGCCGGTTCGTTATTGATTTATAAACAAGACCTTGTCTTCATGCAATGTTTCTACTTATCAATCCATACTTTGTGCAATTGAACAAGTCCGAACGGATGGTTCATATACCCTTTGACGAACTTCAGCATCGGGGTGTTTTGAACCGCATGGGCGACAGGAATATTGGCGCATTCATTATGGAAAATTTCCTGGGCCTTCATGTAAATCTCGACTCTCTTCTTCTTGTCGGAGGTTTGAACGCCTTGGACCATCAGCTTATGATACTCATCGTTCTTCCATTGACTCCTGACGGTGGGAGCTTGCAAACCGTCATACAAAACGGCCAGGAAGTTATCCGGGTCGCCGTTGTCGCCGGTCCAACCTAATTGAAACAGATCCATTTCCACGGGTTGTTTGACCTGTTTATCAAGATAGGTGCCCCATTCAAAAGTCACCAGTTCGACCTCAATGCCTAATTTCTTAAGGTCGGCCTGCATGGCTTCGCCGACTTTCATGCCGGCCGGGTTATAGGGACGGGCCACCGGCATACACCACAGGGTGATTTTGCCGTTGGGATTGGAAGCTTTCAGCTTGTCGAAAAATTTGGCTTCATCCAAAAGTTTCTTGGCCTTTTCCGGGCTGTATTCCCAATCCACGATCTTGTCATTGTAGCCCCACAGAATGGGCGGCATGCCGTTTTTCGCTACTTGGCCGGTGCCAAAATAAATATTGTCCACAATGGATTTTTTGTTAATGGCATGCGCGATAGCAATACGGACTCTCTTGTCCTGCCACAAGGGTTTGGTGTGGTTGAAGCCCAGATATCCGACATTCAAACCGGCCTGGCTCTCAACATGCATATTGGGGTCCTGTAAAGCCTGTTTGATGTTTTCCGGACCCGGCAGCAGCGCCATGTGAATATTGCCGGTTTTCAGTTCGAGATAACGGACTGAGTTTTCGGGAATGGTTCTGAAAACGGCTTTATCGATAAATGGACGGCCGTCCCAATAATTCTCATTGGCCTTCAGCGTGAGCTTATCGCCTTTAACCCATTCCACAAACTCAAAAGCGCCGGTGCCGCTGGGGTTGGATTTGAAATTCTCGCCCAGTTTCAGTTTTTGAGTGGGGCTGATCACGGAAGCGAATTGCATGCCCAAGGTATTGATCAAGGGCGCATTGGGAGCTTTCAGTTTCATCACGAATGTATTAGCGTCTTTGGCTTCAACGGAATCAACCGCTTCATTCATGCCCATACTGTCCCAATATTCGAAGACCATGCCGGCTTCTTCAGGCAGTTTCATTTTGGCATCGAAAAATTTGAATTTTTTCTCTTTCATCTGACGGGCCAGGGAGAAAACAACGGCGTCGGCAGTAAAAGGAGTTCCGTCATGGAACTTGATACCTTTGCGAAGCTTAAAGGTATAGGTCAAACCATCTTTGGATATGTCCCAGGATTGAGCCAGACCCGGTTTGGTATCCGTGCTGCCCGGAACAAAAGAGATCAAACGATCAAAGATATTGTCGCAAATTTGCAAAGACTGTCCATCGGTTTCAATGGCCGGATCCATGGAAACGCTGTCGCCGCCACGGCCGATCACCAATATCCCGCCTTTTTTGGGAGCTGCCAAAGCAACGCCCGCAACTAAAAACGCGCAAATGCAAAACAGAATTCCAATCTTCTTTAACATTCTCCTCCTCCTTCGTTTAGTGGGTTCATTAAACTTCTCCCACCGCTCTAACGCCTTCCCAATAACGCACTATAATGGGCGCTAAAGAGTGGCATGCTTTCAAGCCCTGAAAACGCGCAGGAATCTCATTTCCAGCGCCTTGTAAGCAAAGCCCCGACGACTTTGGCGCCAAAGGCTTGCGAAGCTTCCGGGCCATTCCCTGTCACCAGATTGCCGTCGACCGCGACCGGCATGTCCCGGTAAAGGGCGCCGCCGGCCTTCAGTTCGGCGATGTATTCGGGGTCGGCAAAGACCGTGGCTGTTTTACCTTTAAGGACTCCCGCGCGCGCCAAAGCAACCGGGGCCGTGCAGATGGCCGCAACCACTCGATTTTGGGTAAAGGCATTTTTGATCAGTTGTCGCAAGCCCATATGCTCCCAAAGATAGGGTATGACCCCTTCCCCTCCAATGATGATCAACGCTTCGAACTCCTCCGTACTCACTTGATCAATAAGGATATCAGGCTTGACCTTGATGTCCCCATACCCGGTACAAATCTCCAGAGTCGCTCCCGCCACGGTGACGGCCGCTCCGCTTTTTTCCAATGCCGCGCGGGTCTCCCGGTATTCGTTATCCGCCAATTTTTGCGGAGCCACCACCATAACGACTCGGGCCAAAGGGGATGAGCCGGCTTGAGAGCCAAAAGCGAACAGGTTTAGCATTAAGGGATATGCGCTCCTTTTACTGAGCAAAGTGTCGCCATCCTATCGGTTTCATAGATCTCATGAAATGACCAAACGACAATAAAAATGTGCGGAATGACAATGGATGAGCGGTTTTTGAATCAAGGTACCGCGATTAGTCGAGCCAGCACTGTTCCGCGCGGTATTCTGAAGGTGCAATGTCCATCATCTGTTTGAAAATACGCGTGAAATGACTTGAGTTTTCGTAACCGATGCGGGACATGACCTCATAAATCGGAAGCCGGGTATCCCTTAATAGCGTGCAAGCCATATGGATCCGCAAGTTCATGATATAGCGGCGAATGGAGGTCCCCATGGCATTCTGAAAAAGGGCATTCAGACTGGTCCGATTGGTGCCGAAACGTTTAGCCAGATCCTCGACGGTCAGATTCACATTAAAACTGTCGTGGATAAACAACAGGATATCATCAATTTTGGGGTCGCGCGCCGCTACGATCGACCCGACCGGGGTCTCAGTTCCATTGATGCGGATGGTTATGAGCAATTCGAGCAAAAAAGACCGGCTTCGGCACGGCCATTTCGTATCGATCTGGGTCCGGTTTTCGTTCTCGATCTGCGTCAGCAGTTCCTCGATCTTTTCTTTGGTCGATGGTCGCAGATAACGTATTTTGTATTTATGCTGTTCGGAATCGAAATGATTGATCAGGAAATAATCGTCATGGGTCGGGCCGCTAAATGGACCTCCCTTCTTGAGAGCTTCGAATGTAAAAACCTCGTTGATCATTTTCGGCATAAAATAAACCATGTCGGCGTCTAAATCCCGCGACTTTCTGACGGTCAGAGACTGTCCGGCGCTTAAAAGCACGACCACCGGGGCAACGACCAGTGCCGGTTCTCCGCCCCATGAAAGGACCCCCGATCCCGAGCGCGCATACCAGATCGCGTAACGCGACGAAGCAGCGTAGGTGTCGGCATTGCGATCGCCGCGAACAACATTGAGCGGCATCTTGTAATCCACGTAAAATTTTCTGTCGACAACGGCATAATCCGGCGCGAGTTTTTCCATATCCCGAGTCCTTATTGCTAAATGATCGTTTTATCGCATCTCCGTTCCAACAATAGAACACATCATCATCCGGTTCGCTTAACCATTAATGCGAACACCAATCCGTGGATCGCTGGTTGGAAGACAACCCACTGCCCAATCGGAACCTTATAAGCCGCGTCTTCGGACTCATACATTTGGAATTTCGGCAAACCGACATCCAATGACACACCCTCCAGAGGCGTTCTTGCAATCAAACGACAATATCTAAGTTTTAAATGAAGCCTAATTTTCTTCAACTCATCGGACAGTTCAAGTTTAACGAATAATTTTACGCCCGGCCGTTTCTCTTGCGGCGCCTCTTGCAACAAATAAACGCCGTCTGCTCTTTTTATAAAATATTGAACCGGGCTCGAAATGGCTTCAATGGTTATATCCTGCGCCGGCAAGGCTATAACCGGAGGAATTGAAAAGACGCTACCGCTTAACGCCTCGGGAGGATTCGGTTTCCCGTTCCATAGAATTTTATCGCCCTTAATTTCCACCCTTAGATTATCAAAATTCAAAACCCAATCCCCTCCCGCCAAATAATCCATTTGGGGTATTTTTGTCGCTGTATTCTTTAAATCGCTTTGCGATATCGGGATATGAGCCTTATAGATTTTTACTTCAATTTGGTATTTCGGTTTTATAGGCTCAACGGCCAAAATGGGGCTTGCGAGCAGAATAACAACCATAATTAAAAACGGCCTGATCGTTCTTTTCATTTAAAGGACCTCCCTATCTCAAAATATCTAAGGCGAAGTTTTTTTGTTTCTCCTTACCAAAAAACCATTCTTCATTTTAAGACGAGGGGTTCGGCGATTGATCCCGGCCCGTTTTGATCCGCACCTTATAATTTTTAAAAGAATCATCGTTCTGATCGCTTTTTGTTTGATCAAAAAAGAATTTAAAAGATTCGTTCGGAATGACAACATAGGATAGTCGGTGTTCTCGCGATTTCCACGTCACCATGGAATGGAAGGCAAACCCCGCACCAAGACATACCAGACAAATACCGACATGCACCCATAGGGGAACAGGCCGAAAAAAAAATAGCGGCCGCTTTTCTTCTGCTTTCTGTAACTCCATCTCTACCTTTCTGCCCAGCGCATCCGGAACGGACCGCCAGGGAGCCCTTTTAAAAATCGTCTCAACATCTTTCATTTTGTTTTCTCCGCAATCATGGATTGTAATTTTTGGATTCCCCGGCGGTACCATGAGGCGACCGTATGGATGGAAACTCTTCTGAGGGTGGCGATCTCCTGAAAAGTAAACTCATGCGCCGCCTTAAGGATGATCGTCTCTCTTTCATCGCCGGTAAGTTCGTACAGCAAGTCGTCTATTTGCCTCCACAATGCCCTTTCCTCGGCACTCATCGTAATCGCTTCAAGATCAAAAAGAGCCTCCTTTTTGGCCCCATGGCTGCGCCAATCATCAATAGCCGCGTTACGCACGCATCGAAAAGCATAAGGCCGCATTCCAACCGGCAATATGGGTCGTTTCAGGAGTTTACAGATGACCGTGTGGACCGCATCCTCGGCGCTTTCGCGGTTGCGCGTCAGGGACAAGGCATAGGTATACAAGGCTTGTTTGTTTTTTTCATAAAAAATTCGAATCGTTTCAGTTCGTTTCATCATGAATAATCGATTTTACCCTAACCACGCAGGGAATAATATTTTTTGTGCGGCAAATAAAAATTTTCCGAAGATTTGGATTATTCAAAATACGAACACAGATCCATGTAGCGGGTATCGGCCTCGGTATGCCCACCGATCATTGATCCGGCTTAT
>RPPU01000023.1 GCA_003819975.1 Desulfobacteraceae bacterium | reverse complement strand
CGGATCTTTATCCGGCCTCCTCTTTCCTCATAGTCCAATTAATTCGGAAATCCTTTACTGTCTCCCGTTTAATCAGTTCCTTTTAATTTGATAATTTTAGCCCATTTATTGTGGCAATCAACAGCTTCTACCGATGGGAAAATCTTCCGAATGCAAATAATGTGCAGTGAAATAGAAAGTGCTGTTTTCTCCATACACATGTGGTCGATCTGCGTCCCTCATCAGGACGACCAAATGACGAAGGTCATCTAGTTCGATCGCCTGAAACGGTGCGTCATCTTTCAATAGATTGATAAGAACAGCCTTGGCGGCAATATCGGCTGATCTCCCAGAGCCCGTCAACTCAATGGCTTGTTCAACAATCTCTCGAATCTTCATGATGGAGTCTTGAAAGTTAACGATGTTTATACAGTCTGTATATCCCAATAATAAATTTTTTCATTATCGCTAAAAATCTCTAATAATCAATATATTATTACGAGTAGCCTCTCTGACAGGTCTGTCTTATACAGACTGTATAAGCCGGTCAAAGAGCATCCAAGGGACTGCATACCCCATTGCGCGGAAGAACCCCGTGATGATGGGCGCCGCGCCGTCGTTGTAGTATTAGGCCTGCACCCAATCTCCGGCGCACGGCAGGTCTATGAAACTTTCAACCCGATAAAAAACTTTCCCGTGATCTCGGCCGGGACTTCTCTTGATTCATTTCTTGTCAGATATGCGCCGCGGACCGTCCGGGATACGCGCGCAATGCCGCCGTCCTCCCCGAGGAACCGAGCGATATATGCTTCAAACCATTGATCAAAATCCGGATCGCTCAATTTCATGTGTAAGTGTTACTGAATCGCGGCGCTGTCGCGCGGAACGACCCGGATCGCCGACGCCGCACCTTCGGCGCCCGTCTGCAACCAGAGCACTATCGCGGCGTTCGGTGCTTCCGATTGTTGGGCTTTGTCTGTTCATGTCAAGTGCATCAAACTGTGTTGCTTGATCATGGTTGCTATATCAGGGCGAGACTTCTTGATGGTCTGATCGAACATCTCTTGGACAAAAAACGCGACCCAATATTGCGAATCCGGCTCTGGTGTCATACCACACTCTAAACAGTCTATATGGTCACTCGATATCATGTAATGCCCGTTTGCAAAAAACAGGTACGAGAGGTGTAATATTAGCACGTCGCGGAGGTCGTTCGAGAACTCTTCTAAAGCCTGCCGCCGCCCCTCAAGGACAATCTCTTTGTCGTTGAGGAGAACGTTCCGGTAAAAGTTGTAGTGTGTATGGTCGTTGCACCGGTCCCTGAGCCGCTTGTACCGGTCATCTGAAAACAAAAGACCGGTAATCGGGGCAGCTCTCTGCGAGCCGCGTATGTACTGGGACATGATCCTGAACTCGGGCAGTTGGTCTTTTCCCTGTAACCATTTGTCGATCTGCGTCACAATGAAATTCTCAATGCTGACGTGATCCTTGAGGTAGAGGCCCGTGTAAATATTGATGATTGCCGAGTCGTAGTACTTCCGAAGCAAAGCGTAGGCGTCATTGATCCTTCCGTCTTGAAGGATGGCGTGAATCGACGCCAGCGTGCCCTGGATCGAGGAAAACACGTATGAATCGATGTTGCAGATAGCCCGCGTACCAACCGAAACGAACGGGAACACAGAATGGGCCAAGCTCTCGTAGAACGCACCGTACCGTTCCAAGTCGGCAAAAACGGCGTGCTTCTGAAATTCTTCGTCACTAACCATCATAGCGTTTCCTCACGGAGAAGGCGTATACATGCTACACACCCAATGCCTGGATCAGCCGCCGAGGAACAAGATCGGTTGCATCCAGTAGTTATATGGTCTCTTTCGAGAACTTGGGCCACCGATTGTAGCCGACTGCCGGATCGTTTGACCTGTATAACCTTATGAACTCAAGTTTCTTTTCGTTTACTTCGGCCGGTGTTGCCGTCTCTGATTCCCACAGTATGTCCCGTGTGATCGTGAAGCTACGTCTCTCCTCATGTGCAAAGTCCATAGCAATAAGGCTGCTGTTGGCGTTGCCAAAGTAATTGATGCTATTCGTACGGTCTTGTCCTATGTAGATTTTACCGTTTGGATACGTAATTTTGTAAACCACATTCATCTACGGTTTTTGGAGACTCCAAAGTGTGCCTTATGTGTCACCTTGAAAATTGAAATTAATTAATAACTGGGAGCAAAATGCTATTTTCATTTTTCAAGGTTTGATAATTCCTCATCATTCCTCATGCTGGTTTGGTTGATTGTATAAGTTAGGCCCATTTAAGAGGCATATTACTGATGGTCTCAGAAAAAAATTGTAACAAATCAAGTAGAGCCTGAATATCAATGGTCTTAGCCCGCCCCTCAAAGATATACCTCCAATCCTGAAAAACCCCATCATACATTTTCAGTGCTGCGATCAAGGTAGTCGGTTTGTTCCAATAGTGTGCGGGAGTATGACGCTCTTCCTTTGTATATTGCTTCTCCAAACTTTCTTGGATAGATTGTTCTAACGCTTCAAAAAGTTTGGAAGGAATGTGACCTTTTTGTATTGGAGTTCGAGAGGCAAGCCAAGCAATCTTTCCGCTTTTGGCAATCTCATCAAGGTTTTGGAGTTGCCAATCCATATTCAAAGACTTCAGATAGAGTTCAAGCGCAAAGGCCGCATTTACGATTGTTGGCACTGACATATTAGAATTTGAGAACGTATTCAGATTTTGTGCCGCAACTTGAAAAGCTTTTGCAATTTTCAAAACTCCTGGGTCAGGAATCGGATGCGGCGCCATATTTTATCCTATGGTTTTACTATAGTGTTTATATATATCCAGATAAAATTCCAAATTCCGTTGTCCAGTTTATAACACTTTTGAAATTTCCTTTATAAACCAATTCTCCATCATTTTAATCCGAATGCAATCAGGGTTCGACCGGAATCCAAAACCCATTTACAATCCAGAGGAATGTTTGAAAAAAACGATACGAAAAGGGGAATTTATGGTTTCGGATTTTGGCATAAAGGGAATGGTTTAGCAAGGGAATATGCTTTTTAAGCCGAAAACCCGATCTATTGATTTTCCGCAGAGGATATCTCAAAAATACAATTTTGGAAAAATAGATTTCAAGTTTTATGGCATTTTTGCAGACGGCACGTTCGCTTTTGATTTTTGAAATATCCTGTATACTCCGGCGGGATTTCATAATGAAGGAGATAATTTAAGCAAAATTTAACTAATTTTAAAATAATTTTTCCATCTTTTTTATTTTGGCATATCATCAAAATTTTATAATATTTATACGAAACTGTCGAAAAGTGACAGTTTTGTATAAAATAAATTAAGTTGAGATAGGTGTCTCTTTATGTGTGATCTTTCACAGAGGTGGCTGCGGCTATTAAATTTTTCGTTTCGATTGGAAGTCTAACCGCAGCGAAAAACCGCGTAGATTTAGGCCGAAATGATGAAGGGCCAAACATTCATTTGGCCCTTCAATGATGCGTGGCCCGGGAATCCAAAAAGCACCCGGGTAATCACCGGGCAGGGAGAGGGAAGAGGGTCTTATTGCTGCGATTGCCAATGGGGCGGGATCTTGCCGTTGCACTCCGGCCCGCTGCCTCTGCAGACTTCAACGCCTTGTTCCATGCGGCATCTCCATTTGCAGGTTTTTCCAGCCTTATCGGGGGCATTTGTATAAATCATTTCGGGTGGAGTCTTGCGTTCACAGACCGGATTGCCGCTACTATCCTTGGTGCATTTATATTGGCTCGTACCGGGCTGGGTGGTCTGTGACGAGGTGTCGCCGGTATAGACGACCGCCATAAAGGCGCAAACCAAAAAGGCCAAACAAAGAAAACGGGTTAATTTCATCTGATCCTCCTTTTTAAAATAGGTTTTTGTTCATCCGCGCTGATCCGTTTTGCAGTTAAAAATATTCAATATTTTTCAACTGTAAACGGTGCCGGCGGTCTTCCTGCAGGGATAAGACACTTCAGCGACTAAAAAGGTTCATAAAAAATTATCCTATTACGCAGAATAAATAACGGATCGTTTCTTATTGTTTATCCCTTTTCAGGTGGATCTGCAGGGCCATGAGGGCCGCGGGGGTCAGGCCCGGAATGCGGCCGGCTTGGCCCAGGGTCAGGGGCCGGACGCGGATTAGTTTTTCGCGCACTTCATTGGTCAAGCCGTACACGGTTTTATAATCCAGGTCGGCCGGGAGCGGCAGGTTTTCCATTTTGCGCGTGCGTTCGACTTGCTGCTCCTGGCGTTTAATGTAACCGTCGTATTTGATGCGGGCCTCCACTTCTTCCAGGATGCGGGCATCCTCTTGTGCCAAATCCGGCTCAAAGAAGAACAAGTGTTCGTAAAAAATTTCGGGCCGGCGCAACAGTTGGGCCAGGGGAATGGTGTCGTTGAGACCGGAGGAGCCCAAGCCGGCCAGGAATTCCAGGGTCGCGGATTCCGGTTTGATCTTGTGTTCTTCCAGGCATCGGATCCAGCTTGCAATGGCTTGCTTTTTTTTAATAACGGACTGAAAGGCAGATTCCGCAATTAAGCCCAACTTATGGCCGATGGGGCGCAGGCGCTGGTCGGCATTGTCTTCACGCAACAGCAAGCGGTATTCGGCGCGCGAAGTGAACATGCGGTAGGGTTCCTTGGTGCCAAGGGTGATCAAATCGTCGATGAGCACGCCCGTGTAGGCCTGGGAGCGTTCCAGGACCAGGGGCGGTTCGTTGCGCACTTTGAGCACGGCATTGATGCCGGCCATGAGTCCCTGGGCCGCGGCCTCTTCGTAACCGGAAGTGCCGTTGATCTGGCCGGCATGGAACAATCCGGAGATCAACTTGGTTTCCAGGGTAGGCAACAATTGTTGCGGGTCCACGTAGTCGTATTCAATGGCATAACCGGGCCGTAGGATCTCGGCTTGTTCCAGACCGGGAATGGTGCGCACCATTTGGAGCTGAATGTCGACCGGTAGGCTGGTGGCCAAACCGTTGGGATAGACTTCCTGGGTATCGAGGCCTTCGGGTTCCAGAAAAATCTGGTGGCGCGGCCGTTCGCTGAAGCGCACGATCTTGTCTTCAATGGAGGGACAGTAGCGCGCGCCCGTGGCTTGAATGATGCCGGAATAAAGGGGCGAGCGGTCCAGACCGCTGCGGATCGCATCGTGTGTCGCCTGATTGGTGTAGGTGATATGGCAGGCGACCTGGCGCAGGGGCAAGTTTCGGGTTTCAAAAGAGAAGGGGTGCGGTTTTTCGTCGCTGTACTGTGCTTCCAGACGGGAATAGTCGATGGAGCGGCCGTTCAGGCGCGGGGTGGTGCCGGTTTTAAGACGGCCGACTTCAAAACCGATCTTTTTTAATTGTTCGGCCAGAGCAGTGGAGGCCGGGTCGCCCATGCGGCCGGCCGGGAAATGGTCCAGACCGATATGAATCAGGCCGCGCAAAAAGGTGCCGGTGGTCAGGATCACGGCTTTGGCCAGAAACTGCTCGTGGATCTGAGTTTCAATCCCGTAAACGGTGCCGGCCCGGATCAGCAGCCGGTCCACCATGGCCTGATGCAGGTCCAGATTGGGCTGGGACTCCACCACTGCTTTCATGCGCTTGCGGTAGAGGTCGCGGTCGTTCTGGGAGCGGGTGCCTTGCACGGCCAGGCCTTTGCGGGTATTGAGGCGGCGCATCTGAATGGCGGTCTGGTCCGCGTTTTTGGCCATTTCACCGCCTAAGGCGTCGATCTCCTTGACCAGGTGGCCTTTGGCCAAGCCGCCGATCGCGGGGTTACAGCTCATGGCAGCGATATGGTCCAGATTGATGGTTAAAAGCAGGGTGGGGTGGCCCATGCGGGCCGCAGCCAGGGCTGCTTCGCAGCCGGCATGGCCGGCGCCGACCACAATCACGTCATATTGTTTTTCATAAACAGGCATAAAAGGCACTCTACCATATTTTCGCTGCCGGCATACTGCCCATTCGTGTTGCCTCTGTCAAGCGAAAGGGTATTATTCGGAATGGTATGAAAGCCATGGAAATTCGAAAAATCCTCACATTTTGTATTATTTTTTTATCTTGTAACCAAATTTAACTTACTTTATACTCAAAACTGCAAAAAACAGGTTCCTTAATGTTTTTTCGATCCTGAAAAACGCAAAATCGAAAAAACATGAATTCCGGCAAGCCGGAACAAGAGTTCCAGCGAGATCGCCGGAATGAGATCCGTACAATGCAAACAGTTTATTAATTCACATCTCAATTATCGACAACTTTTTATCGATATGCTTAAGCGCCTATCGAAACATCTACCTTTATCAATATGGCGGAATTTTAAAAGATTATCGAGAAAACGAAAACAGCCTGCTCACATATTGGGTTGATATGGTTGAAAATATGATACTGAGAAATGAAGGGTCGATTTGACTGATGAAAAAAGTTGAGCAAAATGGAAAATCACTCGAATCCTGGATTTGGGATGCGGCCTGTTCCATCCGCGGCGCCAAGGACGCGGCTAAATACAAGGAATTTATCCTGCCACTTATTTTCAGCAAACGACTGTGCGATGTGTTTGACGACGAGATCGACCGTATCAGCCGGGAAATAGGTTCACGCGCCAAGGCTTTTAAGCTGGTCAAAAAGGATAAAAAACTTGTGCGTTTTTTCCTGCCCCTGGAGCCCAAGAACCCGGAGGATGCGGTCTGGTCGGTTATCCGCACGCTCGCCAACAAAATCGGCGAGCAATTGACCACCCATTTGCGCGCCATTGCCGACGCCAACCCGTTGCTTAAGGGAATCATCGACCGCGTGGATTTCAATGCCACCACCCACGGCCAGCGCGATATCGACGACGATCGTCTCTCCAATCTGATCGAGGCCATCAGCGCCAAGCGTCTGGGCTTGGCTGACGTGGAAGCGGACATCATCGGCCGCAGCTACGAATACCTGATCCGTAAGTTCGCCGAGGGCGGCGGGCAGAGCGCGGGCGAGTTCTATACTCCGGCTGAAGTCGGCCGCATCATGGCGCGTATCATGGACCCGGAGCCGGGCATGGAGATTTACGACCCCTGCTGCGGTTCCGCCGGTCTGCTCATCAAGTGCGAGCAGGTCTTGCAGGAGAAGATGAGCCTGCGGTCCCGCAAAACCTTTGCTCCGGCGCGGTTGTACGGCCAGGAGTCGGAGCCCGGCACCTGGGCCATGGCCAACATGAACATGATCATCCATGACATGGAAGGCGAAATCCAGATCGGCGATACTTTCCGCAAGCCCAAATTCCGCCAAGGCAACCGGCTGCAAACCTTTGACCGCGCCGTGGCCAATCCCATGTGGAACCAGACCGAGTTCAAGGAAAAAGACTATGACGCCGACGAACTCAACCGTTTTCCCAAGGGCGCGGGCTTTCCGGGCTCCAAGGCCGACTGGGGTTGGGTGCAGCATATCCTGGCCAGCCTGAAAGATAAAGGCCGGGCTGCCGTGGTGCTCGACACCGGCGCTGCCTCGCGCGGCTCGGGCAATGCCAATACCAACAAGGAAAAAGATGTACGCCGCTGGTTTGTGGAAGAGGACCTCATTGAAGGCGTTATCTATTTGCCGGAAAACCTGTTTTATAACACCACGGCGCCGGGATAAGCTTTTCCTGGTCAATGCCGGCCGGGAGTTCGTCAAGGGCGATCCCAAGAACTATATTCCCGAGGAGGCTGTGCGCCGCATTGCCGAGACCTTTAAAAATTGGGATGAAAAAGAGAAATATGGCCGGATCGTCACCCGCGAGGAGATCGCCAAAAACGATTTCAATATTTCCCCCAGCCGCTACATCCACACCGGCGAAGCGGACGAATACCGTCCGATTGCGGAAATCGTGGAGGAGTTGAACGCGCTGGAAAAAGAGGCGAAAGAGACCGATGCGGCGTTGAAGAAAATTTTGGCGCGGATTGTGAAATGAAGGAATTAACCGCAGAGGGCGCCGAGGAACGCAGAGGAAGAAAGATTTTTCACGATTCTCTTCCCGGCAGGGAGAGAATTGGGTACCAGCCAGAAGGGATAATATGAACCAAGAAAATTTAATCCCAAAACCTATGCAAAAAGTTGATGCCCGTTCCCTATTCGAACGTGTCGTCCTGATTTTGGAGCAAGCCCGGGCTAATGTGGTCAGAAACGTCAATACCAATATGGTGACGGCTTATTGGCTGATCGGACGCGAAATTGTGCTGGAACTCCAGGGCGGTGATGAACGGGCGGAATATGGCAAGCAGGTGATAGAAACCCTTTCCAAGCAGCTTGCCCAGCGGTATGGCAGCGGTTATTCGGTTACTAATTTACAGTATTTTAGAAAGTTTTATCAGGTATATGCCGTACGATCCCCAATTGCACACCCGGTGGGCGCGGAATCATCCATTGTGAATCGTCCCATAGAGATTTCACGCCCGGTGGGTGCTGAATCGGCTATTTCCGAAAAAAGCTACCAGATGGGTAGCGAATTTAAAAACGGCTTTTCGCCGCAACTTTCATGGTCGCATTATCGAGCGCTTATGAGGGTTGCCAAGCCGGAGGCCCGTGATTTCTACGAGCGGGAGACCATTGAATGTTGCTGGGATAAACGGTCGCTGGAACGACAGATTCATTCGCAGTATTACGAACGGATGCTGGTAAGCCAGAACCCGCAGCAGATGATAGAATCTGCACGACAGGAAATTGTCACACGCAGAGAAGGTATTGAGTCATTGAAAAACCCGTATGTCCTTGAGTTTTTGGGACTTCCAGAAGTGTCTTCATTGCATGAGAAGCAGCTTGAATCCGCAATAATCACCCACCTGCAAAACTTTCTACTGGAACTTGGCAGGGGCTTTGCTTTTGTTGCGCGTCAGAAACGCATGCGCTTCGAAGATGCCGATCTCTATGTCGATCTGGTGTTTTATAACTGCATCCTCAAATGCTACCTGCTAATCGACCTCAAAATAGGAGAGATATCGCACAAGGATGTGGGACAGATGGATGGTTATGTCCGAATGTTTGACGCTCAATATACCGCCGCAGACGACAATCCCACTATTGGCCTTATCCTCTGTGCAGAAAAGAATGAAGCCGTGGCGAGGTATTCCGTTCTGAATGACCGCAAACAGATTTTCGCATCGAAGTACATGCTTTACCTGCCGACCGAAGAAGAACTGCGCAGGGAATTGGAACGGGAACGGACGTTGGTCTTGCGGGAGCAAGAGGTAAGATACGGTGGGGGAGATTTTACCGCAGAGGACGTAATTTTTTAAACCACCAAATTACTTCAGTGGACGCTGAGGAACGCAGAAGGAAGATTGGGCATATTATCGGATATCCTGAGAAGAGCGTTGAGAAAGTGCCGACACCGTCGGCACAATCGGTAAAGCGATCCGATTTGCTAATGTCAACACCACTGGTCAACCAGAAAAGAGGGCTGCGGGAGCAAGAGGTCAGGAGACAAGAGATTTTACCGCAGAGGACGTAATTTTTTAAACCACCAAATTACTTCAGTGGACGCCGAGGAACGCAGAGGAAAGATTGGGAATGATTGAGCGGAAACAGAAAATAGCTCGCGCGGAGGACGTAATTTCAAAAATGTCTGAAATTACTCCAGTGACGCGAAGGCGTGGAGAAAAGGTTGGATATTCCCATTTGTTTCGTCGTAGCTCTACGAATATGGATTCGCCAAGTGAAGGATTGAAAAACCTGCCGTCCGGCTGGGAAATGGCGCACATTGGCGATTTAACGTTGCGGACCAAACAGCGAAATCCTATGTGCGATCCGGGAAAGAGATTTTTCTACATTGATGTTTCATCAGTAAGCAATACATCTTTTCGGATAACCACCCCTTCAGAGCTTCTCGGCGCAGATGCGCCTAGTCGCGCCAGGAAAGTGATCGAAGCTAGTGACGTTTTATTTGCCACTGTCCGGCCAACTCTAAAACGGGTCGCTTTTGTGCCCGATAATTTGCATGATCAGATTGCAAGTACCGGTTTTATAGTTCTTCGGACAGATGCTTTACGTCTTATTTCTCGCTATCTCTACTACTATTTGCTTACGGATGAGTTTGTTCAACGCATGAGTGAACTTGAGCGAGGTGCTAGTTATCCTGCGGTTAGAGACAGCGACATCTTGAATGAGAAGATCACCTTCCCCCCTCTTGACGAACAACGCAAGATTGCAGGGGTATTGGGGGTGGTGCAGCGGGCGATAGAGCAGCAGGAGCGGCTGATCGCGCTGACTCAGGAACTGAAAAAGGCGCTCTTGCATAAGCTCTTCACCGAGGGCCTGCGCGGCGAGCCTCAAAAGGAAACCGAGATCGGGCCGGTGCCGGAGAGTTGGGAGTTGTTATCTTGTGAAGAATTGTGCGAGATGATTACTGTTGGTGTTGTAGTGAAGCCCGCAAGCCATTATGTTGAAAAAGGTGTGCCAGCTTTTCGTTCATTCAACGTTCGCGAAGATTGTCTTTCACCGAACGATCTTGTCTATTTTTCGGAGGTTGTCAATGACACTATATTGGCCAAATCAAAGCTCCATGCTGGAGATGTTCTCGTCGTTCGAACTGGCTATCCTGGGACTTCTTGCGTAGTTTCGAAGGAATACGATGGTGCTAATTGTATTGACCTTGTGATTGTCAGACCGAAAGCCGGAGTGATTCGAGGTGGGTTTTTGAGTCGATTTTTCAACTCACCCATGGGTAAAAGTCAAGCCGTTGCTGCAAAACATGGACTCGCCCAACAGCATTTGAACGTGAGTGCGGTGAAACGAACCTTGGTCCCTGTTCCATCAATTGAGGATCAGGATGAAATTGATTTTGCATTAGCAACGGTTCAACAGAAAATTGCTCTAATTGCAAGGAAAAAGGATGTTCTTATTGCTCTCTTCCGTACTCTGTTGCACCAGCTCATGACGGCGAAGATGAGGGTGACCGACCTCGAACTGCCCGAATCGGAGTCAACTTATGCTCACGCCTGCACAAACAAATTACACCGCAAAGGGCGTAAAGTAACGCAAAGGGGATAGAAAAAAACGAATAATTCTCTGCGATCCTCAGTGTCCTCGGCGGTGAAACTCTCCGGACATAAAATCATCCGGGCGCGGTACGAATTTGGAAAAAAATTAAACCGCCAAGGGCGCAAAGTTACGCAAAGGAGATAAGAAAAATGAATAACACTCTGCGAACCTCTGTTCCCTCTGCGGTAAAATCTTCTTCTTTGAATTCCCTTTCCCATCGTATCATCGGCTGCGCCATGAAAGTTCATTCCGCGCTCGGCCCCGGTTTGCTGGAATACACCTATGAAGCCTGCATAGAGCATGAGCTTCGAAAGGCCGGGCTGGCGGTGAAACGGCAAGCGCCTTTTCCGGTCCACTATGATGGTGTGCACATCGATTGCGGTTATCGTATCGATCTGTTGGTAGAGCGGCAGATCATCATCGAACTAAAGTCAATTGACAAACTAGCGCCAATCCATGAAGCGCAGATACTCACCTATCTCAAGCTGGCGGGGATCAACCTCGGTCTGCTGATCAATTTTAACGTGCTCCACCTCCGGGCTGGATCAAACGGATGGTCGATAAACTACCGGAAGGGAATTCACCGCAAAGGACGCAAAGTAACGCAGAGGAGAAAGAGAATTATGAATAATAAATCTTTGCGACCCTCTGTTACCTCGGCGGTGAAATTCTCTTTTCTGAATTCCCTCAGCAGTGAGTTTTACTGCAAAGGAGGAAGATAATAATGAATAAGAATCCTCTGCGACCCTCCGCGTCTTCGGCGGTAAAATCTTTCTCTGCGGTGAAACCCTCCGAACATAAAACCGTCCAAGCCCGTATCCTGGCTTATGCGCAGGAGATCGGGTGGACCTATGTGCCGCGAGCCGAGGCTGAGGCGCGGCGGGGGTTTGATGCGGATGGGATTTTGGCGGAGGACCGGGCACGGACAGGGTCGCTCTATTTCGGCGATCTGCTGCATGCCCAGGTGCGGGCTTTTAATCCGAAATACAAAGAGGCCGCGGGCGCGCTGGTGGGCGAATGGCAACGGCTGAACGCCAATATCACGGGCAACCGGGATTTCCTGAGCTTTTTGCGCAACCAGGGAAAGTTCTTCTGCGCCGAGGAGAACCGCGAGCTGGACCTGATGCTGATCGATTATGGCGACTTTGATCGCCCAGCCGGGAAAAGGCGTAATGTCTATGAGGTGACCGAGGAGTTTTACGTTCATAACGGTCGCTACGGCACACGGGAAGATGTGGTTTTTCTTATCAACGGCATCCCAGTGCTGGTGATCGAGTGCAAGAACGCGAGCAAGGAAGAAGCCATTAGCCTGGCCGTAGACCAGATCCGGCGCTACCATGCGGAAACGCCGGAAGTGATGGTGCCGGAGATGATCTTTGCCGCCACCGAGGCCATCGGGTTCGGTTATGGGGTGACCTGGAACTTGATCCGGCGTAACATATTCACCTGGAAACACGCAGAGGCGGGCAATCTTGAAGCCAAGGTGAAAAGCTTTTGCGCCATTCCGCAGGTGCTGCGCGCGCTAAAAGATTTTATCCTGTTTGTCGAAAAAGAAGAGGAACTGCAAAAGATCATTTTACGACAGCATCAGATGCTCGGGGTGGATAAGGTGACGGCACGCGCGCTCGATGCGCGGCGCAGGCGCGGTCTGGTCTGGCATACCCAAGGCAGCGGCAAAACCTACACCATGATCAAGGCGGCGGAGCTGCTCTTCAAGGCGCCCGAAGCTGAAAAACCGACCATCCTCTTGATGATCGATCGCAATGAATTGGAAGATCAGATGCTCAAAAATCTCGCGTCCGTGGGCTTGGCTAATGTGGAGCATGCCGGCAGCATATTGGCCTTGAACCGCCTGCTGCGCGAGGATTACCGGGGCATTATCGTGACCATGATCCACAAGTTCCGCGACATGCCGGCCGACTTGAATAAGCGTAAAAACATTTTTGTGCTGATCGACGAGGCGCACCGCACCACCGGCGGCGATCTGGGCAATTTTCTGATGGCCGGTCTGCCCAATGCGACTTTCATCGGCTTTACGGGCACGCCGGTGGATAAGACGGCCTACGGTAAGGGGACCTTCAAGACCTTTGGCTGCGAGGATGATAAGGGTTATTTGCACAAATATTCCATCAGCGAGAGCATCGAGGACGGCACTACCCTGCCGCTTTACTACCAGCTTGCGCCCAACGAGATGCTCGTGCCGCATGAGCTTATGGAAAAGGAGTTCTTTGCCTTGGCCGAGACCGAGGGTATCGCGGATATCGAGGAATTGAACAAGATTCTGGATCGGGCGGTGAACCTGAAAAACTTTCTGAAGGGTGAAGCGCGCGTAGCCAAGGTGGCGCGTTTTACGGCGGATCACTTTCGCGAGAATGTCGAGCCTTTGGGCTACAAGGCATTCCTGGTGGCTGTGGACCGCGAGGCGTGCGCTTTCTACAAGGAGGCACTGGATGATATTCTGCCGCCGGAATATTCCGAGATCGTCTTCACCGGCAATAACAACGATCCCGCGGCCCTGAAGAAATGGCACCTCAATCTCAAGCGGGAGCGCCAGATTCGTAAGAATTTCATCAAGGCGGATGAATGGCCGAAGATCCTTATTGTCACGGAAAAGCTGCTCACCGGATTCGATGCGCCAATCCTGTATGCCATGTATTTGGACAAGCCCATGCGCGATCATACGCTGCTGCAGGCCATTGCGCGGGTGAACCGGCCTTATGAGAACGAAGCGGCGGAGATGGTAAAGCCGCACGGCTTTATCCTCGATTTTGTGGGCATCTTTGATAAGCTGGAAAAAGCGCTGGCCTTTGACAGCGACGAAGTCAACGCCATCATCAAGGATCTGGATCTGCTCAAACATCTGTTTAAATCGAAAATGGAGACCATTGCCCCGGCCTATCTCGAGCTGTTGACCCAAAATTTCAACGACAAGGACGTGGACAACCTGATCGAGCATTTCCGCGACAAGGAACGACGCAAAGAATTTTTCAAGGAATATAAAGAGATCGAGATGCTTTATGAAATCATCTCGCCTGATGCGTTCCTGAGTGTATTTCTCGAAAATTACGCCACGTTGTCCGGCATTTATGAGGTCGTGCGCAACGCCTATGCACAGCGGGTGTACGCGGACCGCGCCTTCCAGAAAAAAACCAACGAACTCGTCCGGAAAAACATCGGCGCCCTAATGACTTCCGATCCGACTGTACCCTATTTGAAGATCGATAAAACGACCATCGATACGATCAAACAAAAAGACCTGGGTAAGGCGACGAAGATCATCAATCTGGTGAAAACCATCCAAAAGACAGCCGAGGAGAACAGCAACGATCCGTTTCTCATTGCGCTGGCTGAACGCGCCAAGGCAGTGCAGGAAAGCTTTGAGGACCGGCAGACGACCACCGCCGAGGCATTGGCCGATTTGTTGAAAGAGATTGAAAAAGACGAGCAACGGAAAAAGGATCAGGCTGAAAAAGGGCTGGATGGGTTGACTTACTTCGTGCTCTGCAAGCTTACCGATGACGGCATCCCGAATCCGGCGACGGCGAGCAAAAAAGTGCGGGCTGGGTTTGCAAAATTTCCGAACTGGCAGCGTAGCGAGGCGGAATTGCGCGAGGTGCGCAAATGGGTTACCTTCGCTCTTTTAGCTGAAGAGGAAGACCTGAATAAGGTGACGACCACGGTCGACGCGCTCTTCATCCTGTTACAAAAGAGTTTCCGAGCATGAAAGCCTGGCGCGATAAAAATGAATTTAAAACCCGCGTGCTGGAATGGGCCGGGAAACTGGATGTCAAGGTACACGGATTATATGTGCGCCCGATGCGCAACAAGTGGGCCTCTTGCTCCACAACAGGCACCTTGAGTTTTAATACCGAGTTACTGAGCATGGAGCGCAAGCTGGGCGATTATGTTATGGTCCATGAATTGTTGCATTTTTCCGTGCCCAATCACGGTAAGCTCTGGAAAAGCCTGATGCGGGCCTATTTGGGTGATTATGAAAAAATGGAAGATCGGTTAAAAAAATTAGTTTGATGAGGCTCAATCATTCCGGCTTTTGAACCTTGAAAAAAGCATCCCCACACTATTGTTTCAATCGGTCGTGGATTTGGTTCAAGGTAAGGCCGTGAATTCTGATTTTTTTTTGTTTAGAGGTTGCGCCGGCAACCAGCTCCACTTTTGTTTTCGCAATGCCCAATTGTTTGGCCAGAAAAGCGATCAAGGCCTGGTTGGCCCGGCCCTCCACGGGCGGAGCCGTGATCTTTATTTTTAATTGATCACCCGTGCAATTGACCAATTGGTCGCGGGAGGATCTTGGTACCAGGTGGATCTTGAGTTCGGTCGAGATATCTTGATTGATCTTTTTTTGGTTCGGTTTATTCAAGCCTGAGCCTTTCTTTTCGCCGGTTCGGTTTGGAGTGGAATGTATTGAAATTCAAATAAAATCAGTCTATAATACGCGTCATCTTTGTTTAAAAATGGAGGCGTTTTAATGGATTTTGTCAGATCGATCATTGACATGATCATTGTCCTGTTATTCTTGCGTATGTTGATCCGGCCGAGCGAAGCTTATTATAATCCTATCTATCATTTGATTTATCGTATTACGGACCCTCTCCTTTTCCCTGTACGGTCTTTGATCGGCAACAATAACATGGCCACGCTTTTTGTCATAACCGGAATCGTTGTGATTCGCGGTTTGATTTATGTTTTGTTTTTATCGATACCGATCGGCGCCGGTATTGCTATAAGTTGTTTACACTTGCTCCAATTCCTTTTTACAGCTTATTTCATTATCTGGCTGGTCTCCTTATCCAATCAATTCAGATTTGGCATGCCATTATTCAATGTCATGGAACGGGCCTTGAATCCCCTGCGTTGGTTTTTGAGCCATTTGGGTGTCTCCAGGCGACGCTTTCATTTTTTTGCATTTTTTTTACTCTGGATCGGTTATGCGCTGTTAACGGTTTTATTTAAAAGCCAAGTTCTCGCGGACTTTTTATGGTCTTACAAGCCAATCCTTTCCAGTTTGGCCGAAGGTTTAATGCTCTTGATTGCGCTTTTTACGTTGCCCGGTTTTTTTTCTTTGATCATTATTATCGGCGCGTTGCTTTCCTTTGTGAGCCCGGACCCATCGAATCCGATTGTGCAAGGGATATACGGCATCAGCGAGCCTTTGCTGCGACCGTTCCGGCGTTTGGTTCCCCTCCTCGGCGGTATTGATTTCTCGCCTTTCTTCGCACTTTTATTTTTTCAGTTTGCCGGCATGGGTGTGCAGAAATTGCTGCAAAAAGGTTTGTTTCTGCTGCTTAATGCTTATCCGGTTTTGTCACTTCCATGGCGGTCATGACTCCGTGACATTTGCAGGCGGTGCTGATCAGCCATTTGGATT
>RPPU01000022.1 GCA_003819975.1 Desulfobacteraceae bacterium | reverse complement strand
CGACAGAACCTGGCTCAGTTCGACCATATCAATGGGTTTGGTGATATAACCGGCGATCATCTGCTTGACGGCCGGATCAATCCCGTTGATGCCGACTTCATCATAGCCGGAGATCAGAATTATTTTGGCTTCCGGGTCCGACTGGATGATCTCTTCTGCGCACGTGATCCCGTCCATTTCCGGCATATTGCGGTCCATCAATACGACCTGCGGGCGCCAGAGGCGATACTGGGCCAAACATTCCTTGGCGCTGCTCACGGCCAACGCTTGATAGCCCAGGGATATGAGAATTTCTTCCATGGGCAGTTGCATATCCGTTTCGTCATCCACGATTAGAATCTTCTGGCTCCGCCCGAAGATCAGCGGATTAGGGCCCGGCACCCGCTCTTCAGTATTTGCGGTTACCAGAGGCAGAAAAATTTTGAAACTGGTGCCCTGCCCCAATTCCGAATAAACATGAATATCGCCTTCATGGGCTTTGATAATGCCGTAACTGGTGGATAACCCCAGCCCAGTGCCTTTGCCTACTTCTTTAGTGGTAAAAAACGGATCAAAACATTTGCGACGCACTTCCGGAGTCATCCCTTGCCCCGTATCCCGGATGCCGATCTCGGCCCGCGGACCTTTGCGCTTCACGGCAATGGTCAGCTTACCGCCCATCGGCATGGCATCGCGGGCATTGGTGCAGAGATTCATGACCACCTGGCTGAGGGCCGAATAATCGCCTTTGACATATAAAGAATTTTCCAGGTTCAACTGGATTTCGATTTTCTTATCGAACGATTTACTGATCAAATCGTAGGTTTCATTGACGACCTCGGCCAGTTCGACCGTTTTGAGCTCCTCGGCGTTGCCTTTGCGTGAAAATTGCACCAAGCTATCCACCAATTGGGCTCCGCGCTTGATGGCATTGAGAACCCTTTGGGTGATCTCAAGCTGTTCCGGGTTGTCACGGGCTTTGAGTTGCAACAGATTGTTGTTGGCCGTGATACCGGCCAGGATATTCCGGAAATTATGCGCCACCCCGCTGGCGATGATGCCGATCGATTCCAGTTTTTGAGCATGCAGCAGTTGCGCTTGCAGTTTTTTATGTTCTTCTTCCGCCTGCTTACGGTCCGCGATATCCCGGGCGATACCGCGGAAGCCTAAAATTTTATCCTTGGAATCCTTCACCAGTGAAATGGAAATCTCCAGCGGACAGGGCAAGCCGTCCTTACGCATCAGCGTGACCTCCACTCCCTTAATCGCTTTTCCGGTTCGCGCCACTTTTTTATTGGCTTGTAAAATAATTTTATAATTGGGCTCATCCACTACTTCACGTGTATTTTTTTCAAGAAGTTCCTCCCGCGTATATCCCAAAATTTTCAATGTGGCTTCATTAAAAAAAGTAAAATGTCCGGCCGCATCCACCTCATAATAACCGTCTTCGATGTTTTCAAGAATCGTGCGATATTTGGCTTCGCTCTCCGTCAAGGCCTCTTCATTCATCTTGCGCTCAATGGCCAGGGCCACCTGTTCGGAAACGGAGATCAGGACATGAATATCTTCTTCGGTATAATGATATTTATTGGTATAATGCTGAATCGCCATGGCGCCGATGATCTTTTCCTTAATCTTAAGCGGCACGCCGATCCAAACTTTGGAAGGCACCCCTTCGCCCTGCAGCCCCAGTTTTTGGCTGACTTCATCGGTGATGAACATGGGCTGGCCGCGGCGAATAACCTCGGCCGTATAACCCGGGGTATTGGGGTTGTAGACATTCGAAATACTCGTTAAATAATTCCGGTCCACTTCATCCGCGTAATAAGGAAAAACCAAACGGCCTTCGGACTCGTCGATCAGGGCGATATAAAAATTGGTGGCATCCACCACATCTTTGAGGATCGTATGGATGGAAAGAAAAAGCTCGTTTAAATCCCGGGTGGTGCTGACCGCATTGGAAATGCGGAAAAGAATGGAGGAAATATTCTCATTCTGCTTGCGGATGGAAATATCCTCCAGGCATTCATCATAATAAACAATATTCCCTCTTTCATCATATTCCACCCGGGCCGATTCGGAAACCCAAATGATCCGGCCGTCTTTGCGGTAAAATTGAGTTTCAAAACCGGTCAATTGACCTTTGGCGCGCAAGGTCTGAATAAACTCCTCGCGTTGGCCGGGATTGACGTAACATTGCTGCTTGAAATCCGAAATAGCAGCAAGCAGATTTTCACGGTTTTCGTAACCCAAAATGCGCGCCAGGGCCGGATTGGCGTCGATCAAACGGCCGTTAAAGGCGGTCTGAAACAAGCCCAACAATGAATTTTCAAAAAGACTACGGTATTTTTTTTCAATAAGAACAAAAGCGTCTTCAGCCTGTTTGCGGGCAATGGATTCGAATTCCAGTTGTTTAACTTTTTCATGCAGATCCTTATAGGTCAGTCTTTTTTGCATAAACTCCTCAGGCGGCCCTGATCCGGCCCTTTGGTTGATGACAATGAAGGGGTTGCTACCGAAATCAGCATGAAATCATTGACTTTTTCGTATGGAAAAATCAGTCTTGCCTCATCTTATTATCAAAATAGTTTGCAATTGATCTATATTGCCTATTTTTTAGTGAAAATTATATGGTATTTATCCGGATGTGTCAATAAAAGTGTTAGAACTAACATCTTGTTTTAACTTGAAATTTAAACAAAATGATGTTATATTTTTAAATCGAAACTCGCAAAACCTTGCTTAAAGAGGAAAAGACCATGCCGAATAAACAAAAATTAGTGCAAGTCGCTTTGATCCAATGGCCGCCGGTTTTTTTGAACTTGGCGGCAAGTCTTGAAAAAGCCCTGGCCTTAATGGAACAAGCGGCTCAACAAGGCGCCGTCCTGGTGGTCTTCCCGGAATCATGGTTGCCGGGTTATCCGGTCTGGTTGGATTACGCGCCTAAGGCTGCGCTCTGGGATTATAAACCGGCCAAGGTGCTTTATCGTATATTATCCGAAAATTCAATGGCCATCCCTGGGCCGGAATTTGAACAACTGCGTCAAAAAGCTCAAAAATTGCAAATCGATCTGGTTATGGGAATTCATGAACGCCTCGGCCATACCCTTTACAACACCATGTTGTTTATTTCAAAAAAAAATCAGGCTTTTCAAATACACCGCAAAATCATGCCGACCTACACGGAACGTTTGGTTTGGGGCCAGGGCGACGGCAGCACTCTGCAAACGCTTGCCTCCGCATACGGCCCAATCGGCGGTTTAATTTGTTGGGAACATTGGATGCCGCTGGCGCGTGCGGTCATGCATGCCAAACAGGAGTGTATCCATATAGCGCAATGGCCGGCAGTCAAAGAACTCCATCAGATCGCCAGCCGGCATTATGCCTTTGAAGGACAATGCTTTGTGCTTGCTTCCGGGTCTTACTTGACCCGCAAAGATATGCTGGATGGCTTCCATTCCCTCGGTTCCAACAGCCCGGAACCGTTGGAGCTCCTGGAAGCTTTTGCAGGACCGGATGATGCCGTTATCTTAGGCGGAGGCAGCGCGATCATTGCACCGGACAGCACTTACGTGATGGCTCCTCTTTTAGAAAAACCCGGCATTGTCTATGGCACTTTGGATCTGGACCTGATCCGCGAAGGAAACCTGGCGCTGGATACGGCCGGCCATTACGCCCGGCCCGATCTTTTTCAACTGGAAGTGAACGTAAAACCTTTACTGAATGTTCAATTTAAATCCTGAAAACTCGGTCACCGCCCCTATGCACCTTGTCAATCTCCTGACGAACGGCATCTTGTTGATTAGAAATCCGACTGTGTTGATAAAATTCCTCTAAAAATTGACAGTGTTTTCGACACAATTTTGACATGTCCTGCAAAAAATCCGCTGAACCAATGCTCGGCTTCAAATCCCCGTATGCTATGCTTATTATCTAATTGAATTCACTGATAATATTAGTTTAGCAAGCCAATGAACATTTCTGGCATAAGGCTTGCTGTATTAGCTGACAAAGGATTCCGCAGTTATAAACCGCTTATTATTAATTTATTCAGATGGGGGCATCCAATGGCTAATTTCAACAGCAACTCTCTCCACCATCATTTAGTCGCAATCAAGGATGGTCATCGCCGGTTCGAAAACGCCTTTCAAGGCGTAGCTCGTATGATCCTGGAAACGGATATTGAAAAGGTTGTGGTGAACGGCAAAACGACCTATGATTTCAGCATATTCCGCAACGGCAAAAAACATTTGATCGGTCTCTATGACGAGATCAACAGCTTTGTGTCTTATGTGAAAGATGCGGCCGAAGGCGGATCGTCCAAAGAAATGGCCTATGTGCTGGTTGGAGAACCGGGCAACGGCAAGACCTTTTTCGTGGAATACCTTTGCGCTAAATACCGCGAATTCCTCTCCCGGGAAAAAAACCGCAAATACTCTTTCCGCTTTCTGAATATCGATCGCCTGGGCACCTACGGCAAGATCAAAACGATCGAATCCCAGACCTATGAAGATCCCATGATCTTGGCCATGAATCTTTTCAATAACCCGGAAGAAAACAAAGCCTATCTGGCCAAGGAGATCGGATTCAGCGACAAGCAAATTGAAGATCTCTACGAAGACTACCGTCCTTTGGGGGCCTGCAGCAGCTATATCTGGAACGACATCCGCAATCATACCGGCGATAAAATCGAAGAAATGTTGAAACAGATCGAGATCCTTTCGGTGCCGCTGACGGAAAGCCTGGGCACGATCACGGGGAAGTATCCGGCCAAAGACAAAATCACTTCTTCGGCCGTGGATTTATTGGGAGAAGAGTCCATCCAGCGTCTGCTCCATATCAGCGATACCAATAACCCCTATCGCTTTGATTTGCGAAGAGGCGCCCTGGCGCGCGTGGCCGGCGGCGGCATTCATTTCAGCGACGAAATCTTTAAAAACAAGAAAGATCTGGTCCAAGTCTACCTGGGCGTCATTCAAAACCGAAATATCGAAATCGACGGTTACAAATGGCCCATTGACAGCTTGATCATCGCCACCAGCAACAACAGCGAATTCAACCGCTTTTTATCCGAAAAAGAAGAAGCGCCCATCGTGGACCGCTGCCGGATTTGCTATGTTTCCCATAATACCAATTACAAGCTGCAGGGCGAACTCTCTCAATATACCATCGGCAATGAACCGCGCACGACCCTGACGCGCGAAAACCTGCATCAGGATCCTAATTTGAACTATGCCACTTCCGTGGCCGTGGTATTGACGCGCCTGCCCCGTTCCGAAAAGTTGACCGCCGTGGAAACCATGAAGCTGGCCGCCGGTGAAGTGGCCGGTGAAAAAAGCATTAAAACTCTTTCCGAAGTGATCGACACCCTCAACCAGGACCCCGACATTACCAAACGTTTCGGCCAAAAAGGCCTGGGCCAAAGAAACCTGGGCCGGGCCATCCAGCTGCTCATTGAAAGCTCCGAAACCAATGAAGGCCGTTGCATGTTTGCCTATGATATCTTTAAAGCGCTGGAACGGATCATCTTGGACTATGTTAACGAAGCCAATGACCGGGCCAAATATTTGGAAGACATCAAAATCGCCAAAGGACTGTACCGCGAGCGGATCATGACCGAGATGTTCAATGCCTACATGGATGAACCGCTGGCCATCAAAAAAGACGTGATGAATTACGTCAACATGATCATCGGCATCGATGCTGAAAATCTAGGTCCCGACAAGATGTGGAAATACAAAGATCCGCAACACGGAGAACTGAAAGCCCTGAAAATAGATGAGCGCTATATCAAAAGCGTGGAAGAACGTTTGGAACTCAAAACCACGGAGCAGCGTGAGACCTTCCGGGCTTCGATCCGTAAGATCTACGGTCAAAAAATCTCCATGAATCCCAATTATGATTTCATGGATAACCTCGAACTGGTCAAAGCCGTGACGGATGTGCGCTTAAAATCGGATATTGCCGGGACCGGCAGCTTGATCGGCGCGCTGGCCAACCGCACCAATGAGGAAAATCAGAAACTCTATGATCGCATGATCCGGACCATGTTTGAGAAACTGCATTATTGCAGGACCTGCGCGCAAAAATCCATTGAATATTTTTGCACCCAGGAAGATGAAAAATAAAGTAATGACTTTGGTTTAAAGTTCCCCGGTTCACGGTTCAAGGTTAGAAAACAATGAAGATTGAACGGTTTGAAGAGACTCAAGGTCATCAAGCATGAAAAACCAAGCTTTGGCTTATTATAAAAAATTGAAAAAAAGAGGTCTGGCTACAAACCAGGAGGCCATTATCCGAACCGAATTAGCGGGACCTGTTCAACATTCAGAGGATTTCCCCGCTCCGTATCCAAACGATCTCCTTTCACGGCCGCTCGGCTTCTACCTACAGGGCGATCTGAACTTCCTACAATCGTTTCCTTCCGCGCAGATCCCCTTTTATACTTGCCTGCGCTCCATGGATGAATTAATTGAACGGGACAAGCAAAGGGAAAAAGACGGCTTCCCGCGCAAAATTCGGGTCGGCCGCCTGATCAAGCCGGGTAAAGGCGGTAAAGGCAAGATCGTGGTCGTACCTTCAACCGTGGAAGAAAAATTCATTCACGACAACGATTTTAAACCTGAAACCGAAGAACAATCCTCATCCGGTTCAGGAGAAGGCAAAGAGGGCGAAGTCATCGGCGAACAACCGGTCCACGCGCCTGAAGGCGGCGCCGGTCCCGGCGGTCCCGGGCAGGGCGAAGAAGGCCCTCATGAAATGGAATCCAATGCCTATGATCTCGGAAAATTGCTCACCGAAAAATTCGAATTGCCCAATCTGAAAGACAAGGGCAAGAAACGTTCATTTACCCGTTACACCTATGATATGACCGACCGCAACCGCGGTTTTGGGCAATTCCTCGACAAAAAGGCCACTTTGCGGAAAATCGTCGAAACCAACATCCATTTGGGTAATCTTCCGGAAGTTGATGACATTGATCCCGCCCGGTTCCTGGTTTCCCCCAAGGATAAAATCTATCGTATTCTTTCCAAGGAAAAAGATTACGAATCCCAAGCCATGGTGTTTTTCCTAAGGGATTACTCCGGCTCCATGATCGGCAAATGCACCGAACTGGTCGTGGCCCAGCATGTTCTGATCTACAGCTGGCTGTTATACCAATATTCCATGCAAGTCGAATCGCGGTTTATCCTGCACGATACGGACGCCAAAGAAGTCCCGGATTTCTATACCTATTATAATTCCAGAGTCGCCGGCGGCACCCGGGTGGCTTCCGCCTATAAATTGGTGAATGAGATCATCCAAAAGGAAAATCTGGCTCAGGAATACAATATCTATGTCTTTCACGGAACCGACGGCGATGATTGGGACACGGACGGCAAGGAAGCCGTTCCGGAAATAAAAAAGATACTCCCCCTGATCAGCCGTATCGGCGTAACCATTGTCGAACATTCCGGCGGCTCGACCCGCAAAACCGAAGTCCAAAAATATCTGGAAGACTCCCGGCTGCTGACGGAAAAACCGGAACTGATTCGCATGGATGTCATGCAGGAAGACGCCGAGGAACCGCGTGTGATTGAAGGCATTAAAAAACTGATTTCGCAATCGCACCATTTTAGTCGCGCGACGGCGGTATAAACGGATTGGAGACGAGTGCCGGGAGTCAGAATATTGGTTACGACTCTAGTTTGCCGACAGGACCCCGTTCGCCCCAAGCTCTTCGACGAGCTCAGGGCGAACGGGTAAAAGCTATACAATCGTATTCCCGTTCGTGTTGAGCTTGTCGAAGCACTCAGTATGAACGGTTCACTAAAGCGGTCTTTTAAGCGCCTGAACGGTTATAATATTTTAATGATGTGAAAACATGGAACTGATCGATCAACATACCAAGAAAATCATGGAGGGCTGCAAAGAAAGAGCCAAAGCCGTCGGCCTGAATTTCCAGGACGAAACCTTGGAATATATCGTCAGCAACCGCGATTTGATTGAATTAACTCCAAAATACATGATTCCTACGCTTTACGATTATTGGGTGCATGACGTGGAAGTTTTAAAGGAAAAAGGACGTTATGAACTTTACCCCGGTAATCCTTATGAAACCGTCATCAATACCCGTCCGGCTATTTCTTTTTACAATGACAATAACCCGGATTGGCTCAATGTCATGATTTTTTACCATGTGTTGGCCCATATCGATTTTTTCCAAAATAACATCTTTTTCCGCCATACCTGGGATTACGATTTCACCGGTCAAGCTCTTTCCGATAAACGATTGATCGCCAAATATCGGGCCGAAAAAGGCCGCTTCGTCGATTATATCATTGAATTCGCCCGGGGCATCGATAATTTGGTAGGCTATCATGAAGAACTCTCCAATACGGACCAGGAAGCACCCACCAAAGAATCGAAACGCTTTGATTATTATTTTGACGTTTTTCTGCAAACCAATCGTAAACTGAAGATCAGCGAGTATATCGAGGAGATCAACCGTTACAATGATTGTCTGCAAAGAGACGGAGAATCGGGCCACCGGACGTTTTTTGCCGAAGTCATTAAAAAATACCCCGAATTCGATTCGATCTTTCAAAAAAATCTGGAAACCAAAAACGGCCGCCGTCTGGATTTACTGCAATACCTGGCCGAATATTCTTCTTTTCTGAATAAAGAGGAGAATAAATGGATGCAAAGCATCCTGCAACTCGTTCGTAAAACCTCCATCTTCTTCCAACCGCAAATCCGGACCAAGATCATGAATGAGGGCTGGGCCAGTTATTGGCACGAACAACTCTTTTTGCAGGATGACCGCATCAAAGGGCATGAGGTGGCTTTTGCGCGGGTCAATTCCGGCGTGACCTCCATGCCGCGGGTCGGACTGAATCCGTATGCATTGGGCATGCGGCTTTTTTACTATATGGAAGATCTGGCGGACAAAGGCCGGTATTCCATTCCATTTCAGAGAATGCAGGATACGCAGGCCCGAAAACATTTCGATCGGAAAACCGGTCAAGGGCGGGATTTTATCTTCAAAGTCCGCGCGAATTATTGCGATTTCATGCTGATTAATGATTTTATCGATCAGGACTTCATAGATCAACATAAGCTTTTTGTCGCCGGAAAACGATTGAACAAAAATAAAATGGTTCTGGAATATTATGTAAAAAGCCGCAAGGCCCGCGACTACCGCCGGATGCTCACGGATTCCCTTTATCATCCTCCGGATATTGTCATAGATAAAGAAAAAAGTTCCGAGCGCACCCTTTATTTAACGCATCGTTTTGAAGGCAAACCCTTGATCAAAGACTTTATTCCCAATACCCTCTTGGGCATAGAATATCTCTGGGATGGTCCGATCAAACTCGAGACCACCGAAGTGGTACCGCAATCGGCGGCTGCGCCGCAGCCCTATTATCCGAACCCGATCCCGCAGCCGGCTGCTGAAGATAAAAAAGAAACGGAAATCAAATGGCAACGGGTTCTATACACCATGGAAAACCGCAAATGGTCTAAAACGGTCTTATAAAATATCCGGGACGAATGACTCCGGCTTAGCGCCTGGAGGACCCTGCGACAAACGTCTGATTAAAAGGGACGAAGATGGAAAACATCCAAAACGCGCTGGCAAACCTGAACCGCAGTCTCAGTGCGAAAGACCAACACAGCCCCATTTCTTTCGATGAGTTCTTGCAAATACTCATGACTCGGCCCTCAACGATCATTCGCAATATCTTTCAGGTCTTTCATGATATGGTCAAGTCCTATGTAGGGGAAGGTTATGACGAATATCCGGATGATCCGGAATCGATTGATTTTGTCTATTATGACTGCGACCGTCTGTTTGTTGAAAACACGGACCACCCCTTTTTCGCCGATCGACTGTTTGCCAATCGGTTAATCAGCCATGTTGAAACATTGCGCCGCGGCGCTCAACAAAATAAATTATACATTTTTAAAGGTCCGCCCGGTTGCGGTAAAAGCACTTTTCTGAATAACTTATTGCTGAAATTCGAGGAATATGCCAATACCGAGCAAGGGCTCCGTTATGAAGTGGTCTGGCGCCTCGACCGGAAAATCTTGGGTCTTTTTCCCAAGGAAGAAGCAGGACCTCTCCACCCCTTGCTGGAAGCGTTGGAGCCGTCCAGCCGTCTGCGCCAACTCCTGCTTGAAAATCATTCGCCGGCCGCCAACGAACTTGAAGACGACGCTTCCCTTTACAAAGAAGGCGGAGGTTTGCACGGGCATGACGATTTTGTGGAAGTGCCTTGCCCGGGGCATGACAATCCCATTTTGATGATCCCCAAACAGAACCGCCGTGCGTTTTTCGACGACTTGATTGAAAACGGCGAGTTCAAATGGAAGCTGTTTACGGAAAAGGAATATGAGTGGGCTTTTAAAGAAACGCCCTGCACCATCTGCAGTTCGCTTTATGATGCCCTGGCGCATAAATTAAAAAATCCTTTAGAAGTATTTAAATTGATTTATGTCCGGCCTTATCACTTCAATAAACGCCTGGGTGAAGGCATTACGGTTTTCAGCCCCGGCGACAAACCGACGCGGCACTACATCCTGACCCACCCCATGCTGCAACGCCGCATCAATCTCGTATTAAAAGACAGCAACCAGGTCAATTATATCTTTTCTCAATACGCCAAGACCAATAACGGTATCTATGCCTTGATGGATGTGAAATCGCACAATACCGGTAGACTGCTGGAACTCCACAATATCATCAGTGAAGGCGTCCACAAAGTGGATGATATTGAAGAAAATGTAAACTCGCTTTTCATAGCCTTGATGAACCCGGAAGACACCAAGAACATTCAGGATTTTCAATCTTTTTCGGATCGTATTGAATATATCAATATCCCCTATATTCTGGATCTTAATACGGAAGTGGAAATATACCGTAATATTTTCGGTCGGCATATCGATGAAAACTTTTTGCCGATGGTCCTCCATAATTTTGCGCGGGTGATCATCTCGACCCGCCTGAATATCAAATCCAAAGCGCTGCTGGATTGGATTGAAGACCCGGACGATTACAAACTTTATTGCGATGAAAATTTACAGTTATTGAAAATGGAAATATACACCGGACATATTCCTTCTTGGCTTTCGGAGGAAGACCGGAAGCGCTTCACGGCCAAACGGCGCCGGGATATCATCGCCGAATCGGAAACGGAAGGATCACAGGGATCTTCCGGCCGCGATTCCATTAAAATTTTCAATGAATTCTATTCCACCTATGCCAAGGATAACAAGCTGATCGACATGTCCATGCTCTCCAGTTTCTTCACTAAAATGGAAAAAGAGCAGGACGTTAAAATTCCAAAAGGATTTCTCGATTCCCTGCTCTGCATGTATCATTACAAAATCCTGCAGCAAGTCAAAGAAGCCTTATATGACTACAATGAAGAACAAATCAGCCGCGATATCCAGAAATATCTTTTTGCCGTCAATTTTGAAATCGGTTCAACCGAGACTTGTCACTATACCGGCGAGAAATTGGAAATTACCGAAGCTTTTCTGGCGCAGATAGAAAACCGCCTGCTGGGAACCAAGGTCGAGCGCTATAAGCGTTTGGCTTTCAGAGAAGAGACCCAAAAACAATATACCACTCAAACCTTGACCCAGGAGATCATGCTGGAAGGCAAGCCGCTGATCGAAACGAAATTATTTCAGACTCTCCATGAGCGCTATGTTCATAATCTGAAAGAAAACGTCTTGGACCCCTTGCTCGAAAATGAAAACTTCAGAAGAGCCATCAAGGATTACGACACGCCTCTCTTTAAAACCTATGATAAGCGCATTCAATCCGACGTTGCCTTTTTGATGAATAATCTTTGTGAAAAATATCACTACACCAAACAAGGGGCGAAAGAAGTTTGCATTTATCTCATCGACAATGATTTAACAAAAAAATTCTCAATATAATTAATTTATCAAAAATTACATTAAAATAAATTTATTTAAATGCATTATTTTTTAATACACATAAATAAAAAATAAAATAATTCATCGACCAAATACACAAGACGCTGATATTATACAATAATTTTGTTTGCAAAATACTCGTTCAAAAGACGCGCCATTCTAGTCGAAGAATAAACTATTGACCCGGTATTTACAAATTTGCTAAAGTAATAAAAACGAATAATTTTAAGATATTATCCGTTATTAATTTTTGAATGTCCGCTTGGGAAAAAAATAAAAATGAAATATAAATGCTATCCCTATTTATGGAAAAGGATGGAAAAATGCTAATCGACCTTAAAAGAAAACCATCCGTATTCACTGTCTTTTCAGTTTTATTGCTTCTGGTCTTTACATCCTGCGCCACCGGCGCCAACGAGAATATTTACAAAGCCTATCAGGATTTTATCTTGATCAAGACCCAAACAGGCGATACCCTTTCATCTCTGGCGCAAAAGCATCTATCGGACCCATCCGCGGGTTGGATCATCGCCGAATTCAATCAAATCAAAGAAGTAACACCCGGTCTAAACCTGATTATCCCGACCGCTTCTTTCAAAAGAGGGGGCCTAACGGCAAAAGGGCTTCAAGTCGTCCCGATTCTGGCCTATAATAATTTTTCAAAATCCATGGGTGATCGGAATAGTGTCTCCGAAGACTTTTTTGAAGACCAGATGAGGTATTTACGCGATAATGGTTACCAAGTGATCGGCCTGGATCAATTGCTCGATTTCATGGAATTTAAGAAACCATTGCCTGAAAAATCCGTGGCCATTACGATCGATAATGGCTGGCGCACCACTTATGATATTGCTTATCCCATTTTGAAAAAATATGGCTTTAAAGCTACTCTTTTCATTTATACCGATTTCATTGGGAATAAAAAAGGCTTGGAATGGGACCATCTCCTGGAGTTATCCAAAAACGGCTTTGACATCCAATCCCAAGGCAAAACAAATCGCGACTTAACCAAACCGGATAAAGAAGATACCTTTAGAACTTATTACAAAACATTGGAAAAAGAATTATCTTACTCCAAGCAGGTCCTGCAGGAAAAACTGAAAAAAGAATGCGCCTACCTTGCTTATCCTTACGGCGCCGGCAACAATCTGACTATAGCCCTGGCTCAGAAATACGGCTATCGCGCGGCTTTTACCACCCAGCGCGGCAGCAACCCCTTTTTCACAAATCCCTATCTTATTAATCGTGCGACGGTTAATGGAGATGATAATCTGGCCAAATTTAAGGGCTACCTGACGGTTTTTCAGAATAAGGAACTATGATGAATGTAAAAACATTGAATTTTTGCCTGATTTTTATTCTGTTTTTATTCATAGGCGGCTGCGCTGAATTGCAGAAAAGCACCCTTTACTACGACAATCGGATTCCCTTATCCAGACGTTATCAGGCCAGAGCTCTGGAATATGAAAAAATCAATGAACCTCAGTTGGCTCTTTATTACTATAAAATTGCATATACTTTTTACCCTCAAAACAAAGACCTTGAGAAAAAACTGAATGAATTGAAACAAAAAAATTTAAACGAAGCTGAAAAACATTTCCAGCTGGGAATGGTTGCGTACAAAAACAATGAATCCGAAAGCGCCAAAAAAGAGTTTTTGATTACTTTACGTTATTATTCCGAACATAAAGAAGCCGCTCGATATCTCAAACAGCTCTCGGCCGCTCCGGTTTATTCCTCTTATACGGTTCAAAAAGAAGATACGTTCAAAAAAATTTCTCAAGATGCCTATCGAAGCGCCAAATTGGACTTTTTTATTGCCGAATACAATGATTTGGATGCCAAAACCAGACCGAACCCCGGCCAGACCATCAAGATCCCCGTCGTTGAAACCAAATTCATTGATTTGGAACCGCCGCCAAAAATTCAGATCAAGACGGAAGAAACCAAACCTAAAAAAGAGATCAGAGGCATCGATATTGAGAAGGAATTAGCCGATGCCCGCAATTTCTTTGCACTTAACGATTTTGCAAATAGCCTGACCGTTTGCGAAAAAATCCTCAAATTCGATCCCGCTAACACCGAAGCGATTGAGCTGAAAAACCTGGCCAACCTGCAGATAGGTATTTCGCTTACAAATGCAAAAAATTATTTTCAGGCGATTAAAGTTTTAAATAAGGTTGATTCGGGTTTTCCCGGCTTAGATCCGGCCATAGCAAACGTAAAAATCGGAATGATTCAGGAGGCCGAAACCCATTATCTGACCGGGGTCATTCATTTTAACAATAAAAAATACCGATCCGCGATTCTGGAGTGGGCCAAAGCTCTGACCTACAATCCTAACCATCAAAAAGCCAAAGAAGATATTACCAAAGCGAGAAAATTGATTAAAGATTAATATCTGATGGGTTTATATGCTGTTTTTATCTCATTCGTTTTTTCGGAAAAACTTTTAGTTTTTTTTCCAACCCTTTCTCGGCCTATCGATTCGATATCTTTAAAATTGCCCCATCAAAAATGCCCTTGACGGAATGACCTCCATTTTGCTAAATTATTGTTTTTAAGAAAAGTCTTAAATAGTTTTCATGAAATAGCTCAATTTAATTCATTTTAGAATGCAGCCAAACGCCAAGTAAAATGAGAAAAACCAAATAATGTTATCCATGAACGAATTTCAACCGCTCCAATTTGGGAAATATCTCATTCTGGATAAAATAGCCACTGGTGGCATGGCTGAGTTATACCTTTCAAAAATAATGGGCGATCAGGGTTTTGCCAAATTGGTGGCCATAAAAAAAATCCTTCCCCATTTGGTGAACGAAGAAGATCTGGTCAAATCCTTTATTGATGAGGCCAAACTTGCAGCCTTTCTCCAGCATGAAAACATTATTCAAGTTTATGATTTCGGCAGTATGGAGGGGACTTATTTCATTGCCATGGAATACCTTTTTGGCAAAGACCTCCGCTCCATCATCAATAAAGCGAAAACCATTGAATTGCCGCTTAGCCTTGAAAATGCCCTTTTGATCACGACCAAAATATGCGCCGGTTTGGATTACTCGCACAAGCTCAAAGATTTTACCCAAAAACCTCTGAATATCATTCATCGCGATATCAGCCCGCCCAATATCTTTATTACTTATGACGGCCAGGTAAAGATTATCGATTTCGGTATCGCGAAATGCGCCAGCCTGAATCACACCACCCAACACGGTTACTTAAAGGGTAAACTGACTTATATGTCGCCGGAACAAGCGGTCGGCAAACCGATCGATCATCGCTCGGATATTTTTTCCGTCGGCATCATGCTCTATGAGATGGTAACCCATCATCGTATGTTTGAAGGCGAAACCATGGAGGTTTTTGCACGGGTCCGGGAATCTGATTTTGAACCGCCGGAAAGTATCGTTAAAAACCTGCCCGGAAAACTTTATGAAATCATTTATCGATCGCTTGAAAAAGATCCTCAATACCGCTACCAAACCGCCGGTGAAATGCTGGCCGATATTGAAGAATGTATTCAGAGCCTGCCGATTCCGCCTACCAAACAAACGTTATCGGATTACATGAGTAAACTCTTTAAGGAAGAGTCCTTGGTTGAAGAATATACTTTGCGCAAATATTTTCAGGTGGATACGGAAGAAAAACCGGAACCGGAGAAAAGCAAACCTTTGCCGGCCAAAATAAATATTACCCCTCCGGAACATACCAAACTGGATACATTGGAGAAGACCATCCTCCTGGCGGCAAAAAACCCGGATAACCGCAGAAAAAAACTGCTCTGGTATGTAGGCGCCCCTGCGGCCGTGCTCTTGATTGCGGTGGTCGTTTTTCTTGCAATATTTTTTTTGAGAGATCCGGTCTCTTCCAAATTGGACAAAGGCATGGCCGCTCTGAATAGCAATGATTACCCCAAGGCCATCGCGCTTTTTGAAGAAGTCTTGACGGCAAGACCCTCGATGAAAGAAATGATCCGCAAATCCTATGTTCAGGCTTTAAGAAACCAGGCTTATACTCAAAAAGAAACCAATCCGCCCGAAGCCCAAACCTTGCTTCTCAAATCCCTTGAATTCGAACCGGATGATGACCGGACTCATCTGGAACTCGGTTATCTGTATCTTAAAAACAATGAACTGAAGAACGCCATGAGTTCTTTTGCGGAAGTCGATGCGGAAACCCTTGAGTATCCGGATGCCCAATTCCAGATCGGAAACATCCAGGAAAGAAATGGTAATTTTGCGGAAGCGGAAAAAATCTATGGCCAAGTCGCCGAAATGGAGTCACCCTTTATGGATGAAGCCTTATTCAGGTTGGCTGTGGTTCAGGACAAACGGGGCGATGTCGATGAAAGTATCCGCAGCCTGGAAAAAGCGCTGAACGTTAATCCCGAAAATCAAATAGCCAAAATGTTCTTGAAAACCCAGTTAAATAAAATCAGAAAATAATCTTCCGTCCTGTTTTTCCACCACGAAGACACAAAGTTGAAGAATTAATATAAAAAATCTTGGAGCCTTAGTGTCTTAGTGGTGAAAT
>RPPU01000021.1 GCA_003819975.1 Desulfobacteraceae bacterium | reverse complement strand
CAGAGCGCGGGCTTTTTGCATATCGACATCCACGACGCCCACGAGTTCCACTTCCGGGATTTGCGCGTATTTCTGCGCGTGAAATTTGCCCAAATGTCCGACGCCGATCACGGCGATTTTTAGTTTTTTGCTTTGGGTCATATTTTTTCCATTTCATTATTTTTTATTCTAAAACCTTTGCGGCTTGGCGTCTCTGGAGTAATTTTAAGTCTTTTAAAATTACGTCCTTGGCGCAAGGGCAGGAGCCCTCGCGCGGCAAGGGCAGGAGCCCTCGCGCGGCAAGGGCAGGAGCCCTCGCGCGGCCTCGTCTCCGGGTATGAGAATTTGAATGTCTTTCAAAATCCGCTTTGGGCGGATTTTGTCATAAAAGATCCCGCGGTTTTTTACGGGATCTTTTATAAGGCTATGATGACGATACCGGATTTATCGGCCAAAGCCAACATCTCTTTTTTATCGAACAACAAAGTCTTGTCGGCTTCGAGGGCCAAGACCGCGGCCTGCACTTCCAACATGGTCCGGATGGTTTGCAGGCCGACCGTGGGTACGTCAAAACGGAGGTCCTGATTGGGTTTGCTGACCTTGACGATTACGGCTTTTTCTTGGGCCAGGCGGCCGCCGCGGCGGATGGTTTCATCGGTGCCTTCGATCGCTTCCACGGCCAGGACGGTCTTCCGGCGGACCACCACGCACTGGCCGATATCCAATTTGCCCAAAGCCTTGGCCATTTCCCAGCCGAATTGAATATCTTCTTTTTCCTCTTTATTGGGTTTGCGCTTGGTCAGTAGGCCGGGCGGGGTCAGCAGTTCGGGCAAGCAGAAGGTGGAGGAGATCATCTCGATGCCTTCGGCTTCCAATTCGCGGGCCACGGCCCGCAAAATGCCGTCATCGTGCAGGATCGCCATCTTGGAAATCAAAGCCAGGCCCTTGAGGTCCGGTTTTATCTTGGAAAACATGCGGCGCTTGTTGATGGTGCCGGCCATCAGGGCTTGTTGCACACCGTTTTTTTTAAAGACGTTTATGATCTTGCCGAGCTGCCCCAGTTTGATCCAGACGATTTTATCCACTTTTTGCGTCAAACCGGGATCGGTGTCGCCTTCATGAGCCAGGGCAATCACGGTCAAGCCCCGGTTGCGGGCGGTTTCCGCGATCTGCAGGGGAAAAGTACCGCCGCCCGCGATCAAGCCGATGATATTATTTATTTCTGTTGCCATAAAAATTCAGATTGTTTTTACGAAAAATTATTTTTAAACCGTTCCATTCCGACTGAAAGAGGAAGTTCTTGCAGGATCATTGCGGCTCTCCTTCCGGGCAGGGGCGACCGGCCGGTCGCCCCTACAGTCGGATATATCGGCATCAATGATCCAGGGCTGATTCGTTATTGTCATGCGCCTAGCGCATGATATGCCTTTTGGACGGCGCGGTCATGAAATCCAGGAGCATTTGCAGTTCGGGCGTGGATTTCACTTCTTTTTTAACTTGTTCAATCCCCTCATGCATGATGATGTTTTCACGCCAGATAATCTTGTAGGCTTTTTTCAATCCGTCAATGGTTTCCGGAGAAAGACCGCAGCGCAACAACCCCAGCCGGTTAACGCCGTAGGTTTTGGCTCTTTCGCCGGCGATTTTCATAAACGGCGGCACATCGCGGTCCACGCCCGCTTTACCGCCGATAAAGGCATAGGCCCCAATCCGCACGAATTGATGCACCGCCACCAAGCCGCCCAGAATGGCATGATCGCCTACGGTGATATGACCGCCCAAAGTGGCGACATTGGACATGACGATCCGGTTTCCCAAGATACAGTCATGGGCGACATGCGTATAGGCCATCAGATAATTCTGATTGCCGATCACGGTTTGCCATTCCTGCTTGGTGGTGGACCGGTTAATGGTGACATATTCGCGGATCAGGTTGTCGTTTCCGATCAGAACCCGGGTATCTTCACCCCGGTAAGAGATATCCTGGGGCGGAGAGCCGATGGAAGTAAACGGAGAAACCCGGTTGCGTTCGCCTAGGCGGGTATGACCTTCGATGACTACATGGGGGCCTATCTTGGTGTCTTTGCCGATCGAGACCTGTTCGCCGATGATGCTGTAGGCGCCGATTTTGACTCCTTCGGCCAGTTCGGCCTTGGGGCTCACAATTGCCGTAGGATGGATTTGAGTCATGCATCACTCCATTTCATTTTTACTGATGCTGGCCATGAGTTCGGCTTCAGCCGCCAATTCACCCCGCACCGAAGCTTTGCCGGCTAATTTCCAGATCCGGGAACCTTTGCGCAGAACCTCGAGCTCGAAAATAAGTTGATCGCCCGGAACAACGGGCTTGCGGAACTTGGCTTTGTCAATGGCCATAAAAAGAAGAATTTCATTGCCGGCCCGGTTTTGTTCTTCCTGGACGGTCAGGCGGGCCAAGATGCCGCCGACCTGGCCCATGGCCTCGAGAATCAAAACGCCCGGCATAATCGGGTTATCCGGAAAATGGCCCATGAAGAAGGGTTCATTGGCGGTCACATTCTTGAAGCCGACCACGCGGCGTCCTAATTCCACTTCCGTGACGCCGTCGACAAACAGAAACGGGTAGCGGTGCGGAAGCAGTTTGACAATATCCTGGTATTGCAAAGGCAATTTGATCATGGTTTATTCCTTGTCTAAACGTTGTTGCTCCAAATCCAATATCTTTTTTTCGAGCATTTTTATACGGGCCTGAAGATCCGGCAGGCGTTCGATGAGTCCCCGGGTCTTGAGCCAAAGCCGGTGGGGCATGGCCGGAAAGCCGGAGACGATTTGATCGGCGGGCACGGAGGCGGTGATGCCGGCCCGCGACCCGATGATGACCCGGTCGCCGATCGCGACATGATCTTTGATGCCGGCCTGGCCGGCGATCACGACTTCACGCCCCAATTGGACGCTGCCGGAAATGCCGACCTGGGCCACGATAATGGAATTTTCGCCGATCACCACGTTGTGGGCGATATGGACCTGGTTGTCGGTTTTCACGCCGCGTTTGATCCAGGTTTTGCCCAGGGCGGCGCGGTCAATGGTGCAATTGGCGCCGATTTCAACCTGATCGTCGATCTGCACCATGCCGACTTGGGGAATCTTGACATGGGCGCTCCCCTGCCGTGTAAAACCAAAGCCGTCACTGCCGATCACGGTGCCGCCATGAACGCACACGTCATTGCCGAGCAGGCAATCGTGCAGAACCACGACATTGGGATGCAGAACGGTGCGGTCGCCGATCTGCGCCCGGTCGCCGATAAACACGCCCGGAAACAGAACAACATCATTGCCGATCCGGGCATTTTCACCGATATAGGCCCAAGGAAAAACCGTCGGGTTTGCGCCGATCCGGGCGGTCGCGTGAATAAAAGCTTGCGAACTGATCCCGGTAAAACCGGAGGGAGACGGGGCAAAAAGGGCGACCACTTTGGCAAAAGCCAATTGCGGATTGGCAACCAAGATTTGCGGGCCTTTGAAAAGGTCGGTCAAATCGGCGACAATCAAAGCCGAAGCATGGGTCTCGGTCAGATCTTTGAGATAGCGGGGATCGCCATAAAAAGAAATCTGGCCGGGTTGGGCCGTGCTCAAGGCGCCCATGCCGGTGATGACAAGTTCGGAATCGCCCGTGACCCGGCCGTCCACAACCCGGGCTATTTGCTGCAGCGTGTATTCCATCTGTGTCCCTATGACATGTTCACAAGGATTTAAGATATTTAATGTTTTTTAATCCGATTTGCAAGCGGACAGGAGTCCGCTTTTCAGGATCAACAAACATTTAGGGTTTTATCGTTTTATCATATTGTTCGATCACTTTGTCCGTGATATCGACAGCTCCGTCGCTCCAGAGAAGACCCGGGACATTTTTTTCAAAAATGACGGTGAGGCCTAAATTTTTGGCAAGGACTTTAATGATTTCACTCAGATCTTTTTCCGCGGTTTTTGCGGTTTCTATTTCAGCCGCTTTCACGGTTATGTTGAAATCTTCGGCCAGGAATTTAACCAGGCGTCGCTTGGCGTCGATATCCAGCAGCATGTCATTAATGGCGTCAACCTTCAGGACCGAGCGCTTTTTTTGAAATTCGGCTTCCAATTTCTTAAGGGCCTCGTTTTCCTGCTCCACTTTTGCTTTGGCCGGGGCAAAGCGTTTTTCCATGGCTTCCCGTTTCTTTTTGATGACCTGGGATTTTTGCTGGAATTTTTCCAAATCAAAAACACCAATTTTAACCTCGGCCATGGCGCCGGCGGCCGTAAATACGGTAAACAGTAAAATGGCTAAAAATAATCGGCTCGTTCTTTTCATAACTCCTCCTTTTTATTGTGCGAAATTGATTTCTATTTAAAACGGATATCCCAGCATGAATTCCCAGCCGCCCTTTTTTTCATCGCCGGTCGGGCTGATGACTTTACCGTATTCCAGGCGGATGGGAAAAAGAGGCGTACGCCAGCGAATCCCGGCGCCGTAGCTCTTTTTTAGATTTGAGAAAGAATAGTTTTCATTTTCAGTGTACACATTACCGGCATCGAAAAACACGACCCCGGTAACCCCTTGACGCTTATAGACGTGAAAACGGTATTCCAGGTTATAAACCATCATTTTTTCGCCGCCGACTTTTTTATTTAAGACCGGATCTATAGGGGAAATGCTGCGGGTTTTGAAACCGCGGATGCTGTCAATGCCGCCCAGACGGAATTTTTGAAAAGAGGGCAGAACGCCGTCCGCGCCTTTTTGGACCAAGCCCCAGCGCCCCTGCACGGCAAAGGCGGTTTCCAAAGGCATGGGAAAAAACCAGGCCGATTTTAAGCTCCATTTATCATAGGCCACATCGCCACCCAGCAAACCGCCGGCATATTCATAGGTGATGACATTGGTGGAACCGTGCCTGGGAAAAAAAGGGTTATCTTTGTCATCCCGGATCGAGCGGCTTAACCCCAGGGTGATGCTGCTGGTCACATAATTGTGAAATCCTGATGTTCCGGAGACTACGTCTTCCCATAAATCACTATTGTCATAACCGTAGCGGATGGATCCCCACGTGTTTTCATCGATGGCTTCAATAGGAAACCCGAAACGAAGAGCGCCGCCCCAGCCGTCTTTGGTGTAGTTGTCTTCTTCTTCTTTGAGTTTATATAGGTCGATACCGGCCGACAGTTTTTTATCGAACAGCCAGGGTTCGGTGAATTTGATGTCATATTGGGATGAGCGCGAACTGAGCTGGACGGAAGCGCTCAGGTCCTGGCCTTTGCCGAATAAGTTTTTGTCTTCAATCATGACCTTGCCCATGGCTTTTTCATAAGAACTGTAACCGCCCCCGAAATAGATGTATCGGGTCGACTTTTCCTTGACCTTAACGTCCAGGATCATCGAATCGTCGCTGCTGCCTTTTTTCGTGTCCACTTCCACTTCTTCAAAATAATCGAGCCGGTATAAATTGAGCCTGCTTTTGCGGAGCGCCGTGCCGCTGAAGTAGTCGCCCTCGTTCAGCTTCAATTCCCGGCGGATGACTTTGTCGCGGGTGATGTCGTTGCCGGCGATATAGATGCGTTCCAAGCGCACTTTTTCGCCTTGGGCGATGCGATAGGTGATATTGACCTGTTTTTTTTCGTCATCCTCGGCGGTATCGGGCAGCACATCCACATAGGCGTAACCTTGATCGCCGTACACTTCGGTGAGATCCAGAATATCGTTGCGGATGATTTCACGATTGTAAGGTTTCCCTTTTTTGATATTGATTTTTTCCAGGAGATCCGCAAGCGGTAAGATCAGATCCCCTTCGATTTTTACTTCGTTAATCAGGTATTGCGGCCCTTCGACGATATCGATAAGGATTTTCAGCCCCTTTTCTTTTTCGTCGTACGCGACTTGGGGCTCGCCGATTTTTACCTTAATGTAACCGTGGTTATGGTAAAACACCACGAGCCGTTGCGCATCGGTTTCCAATTGCTTTTTATCCAGCAAGCCCTTTTGGGTCAGAAACGAAAGAAACCCTTTTTCCTTGTTCTGCATGACATCCCGCAGAGCGCGGTCCTTAAAATGTTCGTTGCCGGTGAAGTCGATCTCTTTGATATAGACTTTGCTTTCTTCCGCAATTTCAAAAATCAGGGTCACCTCGTTGTTGGAGCCTTCCTCGACGATTTCGCTGATTTGCGCGCTGTAAAATCCTTTTTGACGGTAGAAGTCCCTCAAGCGGTTGCCGGCCTGTTTGATTTCGGCCTGGTTCAGAATGGCATAAAGTTTAATGCCGGTTTCTTTGCGTAAATCGTCTGTTTTAATTTTCTTGTTGCCGCGAAAATTGATGGACCCGATGGAGGGCTTTTCAATCACGTTGAAGATCACGACTTTGCCTTGGGGGCCATTTTCGGTTTCAATGTTCACATCCTTAAAAAAGCCCATGGTATAAATAGCGCGGAGATCCTTATCCAAGGAATCATTGTCCAAGACTTCACCCGGTTTACTGCCGATAACAACCAGGATGGCTTCGGCCTCGACCCTTTTATTGCCTTTTATTTTGATGGAATCGATCCGCTCCAGGCCGGAGATGCCGTTATGAATGTCTTTCGCCGCTTTAACGACGGCCTCTTTTAATTGATCCATGTTTTCTTCAACGATAAAGATCACGACCGGCGGCCGGATGCCGTCCACATCCACAGCCTTCACGTCCAAGCTGATTTTTTTGCCCACCTGGGTCAGGCTGCCGGAGATGATAAAATCGGCTCCCAGCTCTTTTCCCAGAGCCGCGGCCGCAGCGGGATCTTTACTTGCTTTTCCGATCAGGGGATGTTTTTTCAGCGCTTGCAGGTCGATCATTTTAAAGCCCAAGCCGGCCAACCGATCCTGGAACTGAGTTTGCAGGCCCTCCCGAAGGTGGTTCAGGTTTTGGGCGGTGTTTATTTGAAAAGGCAGAACCGCCACTTTTACAGACTCCTCGGCCCGGACTGAATTGGAGAGAAGCAGGGTTATTCCCATAAAGCAAAACAGCGCTTTTAGAACAAAGAAAGGCCGCAGAAGGAATGGTGAGCGCGAACCCTTTGTTAAGTTTTTTTTATTGAATTTGTCCATTCACAATCTCCATCTGTCGTGACATTCTCCGGGCCAGTTGTTGATTATGCGTAACCAGCACAATAGCCAGGCCTTCGGTTCGATTCAGTTGCAGAAACAGATCTCCGATTTCATTACTCGTGCCGGTATCCAGGTTGCCCGTGGGTTCATCGGCCAGCAGAATGACGGGGCGCATCATCAGAGCCCGGGCGATCGCCACCCGCTGCTGTTCGCCGCCGGAGAGTTCGCCGATGCGATGGCTCAGGCGTTGGCCCAGGCCGATCTTGGTCAAAACTTCGACGGCCCGATTGCGGGCTTCTATTTTGCTTTGCCGGGCGATCAAGGCCGGCAACATGGTGTTCTCCAGCGCATCCAATTCCGAGAGCAGATGATGAAATTGAAAAACAAAACCGATTTGGCTGTTGCGCATACGGCAAAGCTCCAAATCGGGCAGGGTCCGAACATCCCGGCCTTGAAAATGGATTTGACCTTGGGTGGGCGGCTCCAGGATGCCCATGATGTTGAGCAAAGTCGATTTGCCGACCCCGGAAGCGCCGGTGATGGCCGCGGTCTCGCCGGCCCGGACCTGCAGGTCGATATTTTGCAGGACCCGGATCAGGTTGCCGTTATGATGAAACGATTTGGAGATGTTATTTAATTCCAGCACCTATTTATGCTTCTCCTGAAAAGAGACTCGGTTTTTATTCATACCGCAGGGCTTCCACCGGGTTCAGCTGCGCCGCACGCCAGGCCGGATATAGGGTGGCGAGCAAAGAAATGGTCAATGAGGCCGCCGTAATCAGAAGCACCTCAAACCAGTCCACTTTTACCGGCAAGGTGGCGATATAGTACACATCGGCCGGCAGGTGAATGAATTTAAAACGGGCAATGGAAGCGCAGATACCCAGCCCCGATAAGAGCCCTAAAAAAGTCCCGACCAGGCCCACGATCAGGCCTTGTAAAACAAAAATGGCCATAATGCTTTTTTTAGCGGCGCCCATGGTGCGCAGAATGGCGATTTCACGATGCTTTTCCAGGACAACCATAACCAGAGTGTTGATAATGTTCAAGCCGGCCACCAACACGATCATGGCCAAGATGACCCACATGGCAATCTGCTCCCAAAGCAGGGCTTCAACCAGGCTGCGGTTCATTTCTTTCCAGTCGCGGGTATAAAAAGGGAATCCTAGGTTTTTTTCGATCAGGGCCCCGGCTTTTTCAGTGGCATTCAGATTTTTGAGATTCACTTGCAGACCGATCACCTGATTTTCGAGGCCCAATAAGTCCTGGGCTTCCGCCAGGGAAATAAACGCCATGTTGGCGTCATATTCGTAATAACCGGAGTCAAAAAGCGCGGTCACAAGGTATTGACGGTTGTTGGGCGCGCGACCGATGGGGGTCAATTTGCCTTGGGGTGAAATGACGGTCAAAACATTGCCTTTGCCCGCGCCGATGCGGTTGGCCAGTTCTTTGCCGATAATAATGGCGGGATGCTCGCCTTGTTTTTCTTCCAGGGAGATGAAGGCGCCGGACTTGATGATCTTTTTGATGTCGATCACTTCTCCGGCGCTTTGGGGATCAATACCCCAAAGAACGGCGCCGGAGGCCGTGCCCATGTGGTTGACCATGACCTGGCTGTATATAAAAGGGGTCGAGGCCGTTACTCCGTCCACAGCCCGGACTTTGTCAAGGGTTTCGCGGTAGTTTGTGAAAGGTCCGCCATGACTCAGCACAAACAGATGAGAATTCATACCCAGGATTTTGGACATGAGGTCGGCGCGGAAACCGTTCATCACGGAGAGCACCACGATCAAAGCCATCACGCCCACCGCGATGCCGGCAATGGAAATGACCGTGATCACGGAGATAAAGGTCTGCTTACGCTTGGCTTTTAAATATCGAATGCTTAAAAAAGATTCAAAAAGCATAGATGCTCTGTTTTCCTAACTTGAAAAAAATGTTTATTGATCCCACGTTTTGGGGAATCAAAAGACATTAATCCTGTTTCAGGCGCATATGCGGGAAAAAGATGACGTCCCGGATGGAGGTCGAATCGGTGAGCAACATGACCACCCGATCGATCCCGATGCCTTCGCCGCCGGTGGGCGGTAGGCCGTATTCCATGGCGGTTACATAATCCGTGTCCATGAACTGGGCCTCTTCATCGCCCGCTTCGCGCAAAGCCACCTGGTGCTCGAACCGTCCGCGCTGGTCCACGGGATCGTTTAATTCGGTAAAGGCATTGGCGATTTCGCTGCCGGCAATAAAAAGTTCGAAGCGGTCGGTGATGTCCGGGTTTAGGTCGTTGCGGCGCGATAAAGGCGATATCTTGGTTGGATATCCGTAAATAAAAGTCGGTTGCACCAATTGCGGTTCGACCCGTTGATCGAAGAGCTTGGCCAATATTTGCTCCAGGGTGTCCTGCTTGGTGATCACGATTTTTTGAGACTGGGCAAATTGAACGGCTTTGGCCGGGTGGGAGAGCACATCGGCCGGCACCTGGCCCAGGGTTTGCAGGGCTTCGTGAAAAGCAATCCGGCGCCAAGGGGGTTCAAAATTGATTTTTTGTTCCTGGTAGATTATCTCTGTTTTTCCCACCGCCTGGTGCAGGACCTCCAGAAACAGTTCTTCGGTCAGGATCATGAGATCTTCATAAGTGGCATAGGCTTGATAAAACTCCAGCATGGTGAATTCGGGGTTATGTTTGATGGACACGCCTTCATTGCGGAAATTGCGGTTGATCTCAAAGACCCGTTCCAAGCCGCCCACCACCAGTCTTTTTAAATAAAGTTCGGGCGCGATGCGCAGGTAGAGATCCATGCCCAGGGCATTGTGAAAGGTCTTGAACGGCCGGGCCGTGGCGCCGCCGGGAATGGGCTGCATCATGGGCGTTTCCACTTCCAGAAAATCCCGTTTGATGAAAAAATCGCGAATGGCCTGGATGATCCGGCTGCGGGTTATAAAAACTTTTTTAACCGGATCATTAACAATCAGATCCAGGTAGCGTTGACGGTATCTGGTCTCAATATCGGCCAAACCGTGCCATTTTTCCGGTAAAGGCCGCATGGATTTGGCCAATAACTTCACTTCCTGGGCCAGGATGGTCAGTTCAGCGGTTTTGGTGCGGAAAAAAGATCCCCGGATACCGATAAAATCACCGACATCCATGAGCTTGAAGATTTTGAAAAGATCTTCGCCGATTTTATCTTTTTGGATATAAGCCTGCATGCGACTGGTACGGTCTTTGAAGTGAATAAAGGCTGCTTTACCGAAATTCCGAATGGACATGATTCGTCCGGCCAAGACAAAGGTTTGAGATTCTTCGGGCGGGGCCTCGGCCGGCAGATCTTGAAATTTCTCAAGCGCCGCGCCAATGGTGAGATCGGGTTTAAACCCGGCCGGATAAAGCGGGATACCGAGCTCTTGCAAGTGGTCAATCTTTTTTTTTCGATCCTCTAAAACGTTACTGGTCTTTTCCATAGGGTATTGATTTTTCTAATAAAGATAGGTTGAGTAAAAGCCGAATATGATAATTAAATTCATAAGTTAAAGGTTAGCTTTTAATCTAATTGGTCGGGATAGTCAAGGCAAAATCAGCGGTTTTTTCGGCAATGAAATCCACCGGCAATACAGCAGCAAAAATATCTTAAATCCTATGGGCAACTTTTTGTCAATTGCCGGAATCGATGTTATATTGAGCCGGTTGCGATGATGAATCCGGAGGTGCGGCAGGTGCAAAAAGCGGAATTTGAAAAGGGGTTGAATGGGGCCGGTCTGGTCGGTCCTTTTTCGGTTATCGATGAAACCCGTTTAAAAATAATCAGTTTGTTCTTCAGGCCGGTCGTCATAGGGTTGCCCTGGTATCAGGACGTGCCGGCGGCTTATCGATTCGAAGGGGCCGGCGAGCCGATCCGCTTCATTTCCCCACCCGAAGAATTGAAACCAGGCCCGGATTTTATAAAGCAAGTAGAGAATTTTAAACAGGCGCCGCCGCAAAGTCGGGACACGGAATCCCATGCTTATCTCAAAACCGCGCAGAGCCGGGAAAAGCAGGAGGAGAGCGGCCGCGACATCGAGCGGGAATTGCGCGGCTTGAATGCGGCTGTTTCCGCGGAGAGTCCAAACCGGGGCCGGTTATGGAACCTGACGCTTCATTTGGCGCATGCAATCGAAACCCGGGCAGCGGAAGCCGATCGCATGCTGGCGCAAATCAGGACCCGGTCGTCTCCTTTAACGGTTTTACAGGAAGCAGAAGAGGCGCCCGGTTTTTTTATTGACCTGCCGCCCCGGGAAACGGGATTTTTGTTCAACGAGCAGCAGATGGAACAAATCTGCGCGGCCTGGTGCGGGCTTTTTGAAAGTCATTTGGCGGAGTATCCGGTTTTGATTACGGATCGACGACCTGTTTGGGATTTTCTCTCCGCGGTCTGGGACCCATCCGGCCGGACTGAGCCGGTCGTTGAAACGACCCTGGAATTTTTTATCCCGGACCCGGTGAATCATTCGTTTGCGTCTCTGGTTGAGCTTAGGAAGACCTATTTCAAGCCTCAACATTTGCAAGCGTTTCAAAAGGCTCTGAATACGTTTGTTGACCGGCCTCGGGAAGCGCAGACAGAACTCATTCAAGTCGGCCGGGAAATCGCAGGAGCTTTGCCCGCGAAGTTGAAAGCAAAGCGACTGCGGCTGCGGGTCATGACATTAGATTCCTTTCCGGATTCGGCGCGTTTTAGGGACCGGTCATGGATACCGGCGCTTTTTAATAAAGTTTTGATATTTATGGACCGTGACGGTTGAATTCAGCCATAAGCACTCGATTACGACAACGTTAAGAATAGGCTTCTGATTCCAAAACATCGAAAAAAAGTTGTCGATAATGAAAAGGTTAATAATCACCGCCGGACAATCATACGGACTTATTCCGGCGCTCTCGCTGGAACTTCTGTTCCGGCCTGCCGGAATTCATGTTTTTTGATCCGATTTACAAGCGGACTCCTGTCCGCTTTTCAGGATCAAAAAACATTTCGGAGAAATAAGTTTGAACCATGATCCATTGGTGCAGGAAGGTTGGGAGCGGAAATTCATCGCCTGTGAACCGCGCTTGAGCGAAGCCGCGGCTTTGTACCGGGAAATCGGCTTCGAAGTCCGTCTGGAACCGTTGCCTCCGAAGTCGGAATGCAGTCCTTGCGCCGGAGCGAAAGAGGGGCCATCGGGCGAGTGTCGGGTCTGCTTTGAGGGCGTGGAAGATCAGTATAGGATTATTTATATTCGGCCCGGAAAAGAAAAGAAGTTACGGGAGGGGGATTTCGGTCGCTAACCTGTTTATCGGATCTCAAAGCCATCCCAAAAATACAGTTTGATCCCGCAAGGCTTGCCTGTAACGTGTAAAATAAAGATAAGTCATGGTTGTGAAAATACACCTTATTCGGGCGAATCCGTGTCTTGTTACCCATAGAATATCTCAAAAATGTTATTTTTTAAAATTGCACCGTATCCTTTGAGGCATTTTTGGATATGGCCCAGTTTGTTTTTTGATTTTTGAGATATCCTGCAGCCATCAGCAGTCGCATACCGGAACCAAGCATCCATCATATAAGAATCGCCGAAAATATACTCGCCTCAAAAAAAATTAGCAAAAAAAGAGGGTTTAGACGTCTGAAAGGGTAGCCTCGGACGACAAATTTCCGGAATTGGTCCAGGTTGGGCTATCCCATGGGCGTTTTTGCCCTTTGAAAACCAGGGGGAGCAAGAAATGGCACCCGTTCTTTGGCGGGGATTCCGTTTTCCAACCCCCCGGGCTTATAGGTCTGACATTTAGTGAGAACGAAAGCAAAATTAATATAGGAGATGCCCAATGCATAAAATAAAAATATTAAAAGAAATTCTATGGCCCATCCTTGTAACGCTTGCGGTTGTTCTGTCAGCCCGAGCCGATTTTAAACCGGCCGAGTTTTTCGTGTTCACCAACGAACCTCTGGTGGAAACGTTTAAGGGTTATTATCCGGAAGTGGAAGAGTTTTATGAGTCGGACGCGAAATTGGTCTTTATCGCGCCCAGCGAATACCAAAAACCCGAGAAATATCTGGTCAAGGTCCAATTGCAGAACGCAAACGGTATCAAGATCTATGAAGGCCAGGGGGAATTAAACGCCAAATATGCCCTGAATCAATCGTTTCTCTATTATCCCCTTTACTTGGATAAAGAGGTTAAAGCCAAATTGGCGCCCGGTATGGTGACGGCCCGGCTGTATGTGGATGGGCGGCCCTATGCGCCGAAACAGCTCAAATATAACCCGGAAAGCATCATCAACCGGAACTATAACCAGGTCGTGATCCTGCCGTTTTACAGCACCGGCAACCGGATCTGGGATTATAAGGCCAGGAGAGAGATATTGAACACGTTTGCGGACGCAATCCATTGCGAGGTCAAGCGGGTCATCCCCGCGACCGTTAATCCGTATGATTCGGCCCAGAAAATAGCGGGCCTCGACATCCGTAAATGCTTCAAAGACCCGGCCTGCTTAAAACATCTGCGGGATACGTACGGCGAAGGGCTGTTCATCACCGGGGATGTGGATGTAATGAATGCACCGATTCTAAGAAATATCGGGGTAAATAAAGGTGGCGCACTAGGGCTTGAGATTCAACTGGAAGTGCTGGTTGTAAATTCAAAAACATGGGAGATAAAAAAATTCAGATATGCGTTCAATCCGGTCAGTCTCACAGTTGAAGAAGCCATTAAAAACCTTATTAAAAATGTTCTATATAAAGAAGGCTTGCTGGCCCATATTCGCGGATTGATGTAGGCGAAAATTGCAAGCAGAGAAAGAACAAGATTATGCATAGATGTGGAAACGGCATTTTAGTTTTGTTGTCGGGGTTTATGACTTGGTTTTTAACGGCCGGCGCATTCGGCGCGGATATCCATGAGGCCAAAGATTGTTCTTATGCCGAAGTGAGCGCGGCCGTTAGCGCTGCTCATCCCGGCGACACAGTGTTGGTGCCCGCCGGTATAGCTGTATGGCCGGGAACTCTGATCATCAACAAGAGTGTCATTTTAAAAGGCGCCGGTGCGGGGCAGACGATGATTCAAGCAGGCTTTGACGCTCCCAGTCAAGGGAACGGCGCTGTCCAGACCAATTATTTGCTGACTTACGCACCCCCGCTGACGGCGCTTGATCAGCCTTTCCGGCTAAGCGGTTTTACCTTCGATGCCGCAAATCGAACGGGCGGTTTGTGTATATGGAATACCACCACGACATTGGCGCGGCTCATCCGTGTGGATCATCTTGAGATAAAAAATGCCCGCTATAGCGGCGGCACCGCGCGCGCCCTATTAATTTTCGGCAACATTTTCGGAGTGATCGACAATAACGACTTTTCGAACAATGCCAGCGGCATTTCCATTTACGGCACCAACAAGTCGGGGTGGGATAACCTGACCTACACCTTCGGCAATGCCGACAATATCTACATTGAGGATAACACCTTCACCAGCGCCGATACCGTTCATGACGGCGGCGCCGGAGGCCGTTATTGCGCTCGGTACAACACCTATACTCATATTGGGGCGGGCGGTCTCTATCCCTTGTGCGATATGCACGGAAACATGGGCTCCCAAGGCAATTATGCCATGATGGGCGGCGAAATCTACGGCAACCTCGTTGTGATGCAAAACAACAAGGGGGTGCGTTTGTTCGATTTACGCGGGGGCAAGGCACTCTGCTTTGGCAACAAAACGATAACGACTTCTGCGAGCGGCATCACGGTGCGTGAAGAAAACGACGACGCTCTGAATCCGACGACCAATTTGCAACCGCAACATATCACCGACTCTTATTTTTGGAACAACCGGGGCAATGGGGGCAAGCTTTTTGGCGCCACTGAGGTGATGGACGGCCATTTTGCCGCGAGCAGTATCGGCAGCGATTGGGTCGAGTGCAATGGACGAGTTTTTTCCGATTATTATCCCGGGAAATGCGGGGTGCGGATCAAAACCGGGCCCGGCGCCGGTCAAGAAAGAGGGATCTATGCGCTCGCCCACAATGGCTCGCGTCTCATGATCGCACCCGCGTGGACCGTTTTGCCCGAAGCGGGAAACCTGTTCGATGTGGTGACCGATTATGGAAATATTATCGATGAAAATGTGAACTACTTCAATCATCAAGCCCAATTCGACGGCGCCACCGGCATGGGCTGCGGACCGGGGAATCAGCCGCCGGTCCATGGTGTCCTTGTCGGAGTCGGCTATTGGTTGACGAATCAGGATTGCACGCAAGTATCGGACGACAACATAGGCGCTCATCCCAAGACGCCGATTTCCGGTACGCTTTATAAATGCACGGCGCCCAATGTCTGGACAGCCTATTACACGCCCTACACCTATCCTCACCCCTTGCGCACCTCCGGTCCGCTGTCCGATCCCCTTTTGACAATTCTTTCGCCCAATGGCGGCGGTAATTGGCAAATAGGCACAACGCAGACGGTTCGTTGGACAGCCAATGATATGACCGGCGATGTGAATATCGAGCTTTATAAGGACAACAGCAAAGTGCAGGATATCGGCACAGTTGCAGCTTCATCCGGTACCACGCCCTGGCTCGTTCCTGATAGTTTAACCGCGGGATCGGACTACAAGTTGCACATTTATCAAGACTCTGTGGCAGATTATTCCGACGAGTCTTTTTCCATAAACTCATTGGATAGTCTGTATGCGGTCAAGTTTTCAGCCGGTCCGGGCGGGACCGTGAGCGGCGATGTCAATCAGATAGTGAGTGCCAATGAAAGCACTTCGGAAGTGCGGGCCGTGCCGAGCAGCGGTTATGTGTTTTCGAGCTGGAGCGGGGACATTTCCGGAACGACCAATCCGTTAATCATCGGCAACGTGCAATACGACATGCGCATTACGGCCCAATTTGTACCCGGCAACGATCCCGAGCCGCCCCAACCGAGCGGCGGATCGGGAGGAGGAGGCGGCGGAGGTTGTTTCGTAATTGCGGCTGATCCCGAATTCATTCGTTGGTGCGGTATGCCTGTCCTGATTCTGTTTTTCTTTATCTTCGGTCTAATTGCCCGATATTTTCCAAATCGAAAACTTTTCATGAGAAGGAGTGAGAGAATGAAAAGTAAAACCTTATTTTTAATCGCGTTTTTATTCTTGGTTTTATTCGGTGCGCCGGCGCAAGCGGCAACAACGTATTACTGTGACACCTGTTCTTTGGACGACGTTGTCGCAAAGGTCGCGCTGGCGCAAGACGGCGACATGGTTCAGCTTCCGGTTTGCGCGGAAACGGATTATCCGGCTTGGACGAATTATCTCAATATCACTAAAGCGATTATTCTAAAAGGAGCTGGAGTCGATGCGACGAAAATCAAGGGAAATTTTGCCTCATCTTTGGGTTTAATAAGATATCAACCCTCTGCTCCGTCTAAAGATCATAGATTCAGAATGACTGGTTTTACCATCGATACCGATTCAAAGGAGGTGCATGCTTTTTCTTGTTATCAGCCTACCGTGACTCCCGAATATATTCAGATAGATCACATGAAAGTGTATGCTTGGAAAGGAAGAGCTTTTTATATTGCCGGAACGTTTTTCGGGGCCATACGGAATAATGACATTCATGCCAGAACAGCTATATCGACCTACGGGAGCGGGGATACGCAGTGGAAGGCTTTATACGCGAACCCTCCGACGCTGACCCGCAATTACGGCGACGATAAAAACCTTTATTTTGAGGACAATATTGTAGACGGCGGCATAGAAGGCGGTTTTTCCGCCAGCGGTCAAGGCGGAAGGAGAGTTTTAAGGTACAATACTTTTTCGGCATACCATCTTATTCAAATAATAGATGTCCACGGCAATCAACCGGGCGGCGGCGGAAACATAGGCGATCATCCCGGCGGCAATTGCGCCACTCAGGTCACGGAAATATACGGCAACGCTCTTACGGATACAGAACCAAATTCATACGGCCAAATTCTTGATCAGCGAGGCGGGCAAGTCCTTTTTTATTTTAACGTCAAATTCGGCGGACAGAGCCGTTCAACCGCGCAAGCCAGAGAAGAAGATACCGATTCCTTATGGCCGGTTAATAACGGATGGGTGCAAAAAGTAACCAACTCCTATCACTGGGGTAACTGGGAGAACGGCAATCATCTGGTGGTGACGGAAATCGGTACTGAAAATTCCGGTAGCGAGATTCCTTCGGCCTGGCTGCCCAACCATTTGTACGGATCCGCTTCGCCTTTGTCGGATATCTATTCCGCAAGATGGATTAACGATCCCACGGGAAATGTCTGGAAAAAAACAACCTATAGTGACGATAATGGGTCTCCTAACGGGCTGGTCAGCCCGTATCTTACCGGAACCACTGAGCCGGATTGGGCAAGTGTTCCACCACGGCATGTAATCGTTGACGGCAACATCCATTGGATCAATCTCGGGCAGGGTACGCCGATCGCATTGAATCAGGACTTATGGGTCCAGACAGCGAAAGGAACTTTTGACGGAACCGGAGATCCCGATCAT
>RPPU01000020.1 GCA_003819975.1 Desulfobacteraceae bacterium | reverse complement strand
TTTCACGTTTCACGTTTCACGTTCCCAAAAAACTCGCAACCCACTCAACCCGTAACCCTAAAACACTACAACTTCTTCACCTCGGACACGCCTTGCGGCACTCCCAGCACCCATATACTTCTTTTCCCCTGGGAAGTTTGGTCATAACATTGGTCCGGCACAATTTTTGGGTGACCTTGCCCGGAGCAATGGCCTTCACCGGGCACGCCTCGATGCATTTTGTACACCCGTCAATACAAAATTCTTCTTGTACCAGCGGATCGGGTTCCAGCGCCAAATCCGTGATGACCGAAGCCAATAAAACCCGATTACCGTAAGCCGGAGTCAACAAGAGCGTATTTTTTCCCATGCGTCCCAAACCGGCCGCCTGGGCCGCGTGCTTGTGCGATAAATTACCACGGCCGTAAGTGTTTTCAACTTCCCAATGATCATAAGGCGCGTCCGCGAGCATAGGTATGGCCCGGCCCCCTTTTTGTTCCAAATAATTGGCGACATCCACGGCAATGTGATCCAGATAGTTGTAGATGGACAGCATCGTGCTGCCGTAATTGGCAGGCCGGCTGAACAAAGCTCCGGCCGGAAAACACTTTGCCAGGGATATAACGCTTTTGGCGCCTTTCAAAGAATCCTCTGGCCGGGAGCCTGCCGGCGCTTCCGCCAGCCGCTCCACCGAAGTAATCCCAACCAAGTCCGCGCCCCGTTCGCGGGCGAATTGTTTGATGGCTTGTTCCATTTGAATCTCCTGCTGCTTTTCTATCATAGTCCCATTTCGCGATTGATCAGAATCACTTTTATCCGTCCCGGCGGATAGGACTTTTCCGTAATCACCCAGGTATTGCAAATGCGATCCGGACTCTTGCAATCCATGCAATAGGATGTTTTCACGCACGGAGTCTTCAAATCCGGATGGCGCATGGCATTCACCGGCGCGGCATAGTCCTTGATCCGTTTCATGGCCTCGTCCAAATCAGCGACGATCTTATTCCGCCCGACTGTAATGACCACATGACGAGGACCGAAGGTCAGGGCCGCCACGCGGTTGCCCACTTGATCCAGGTTCACCAGCATGCCGGTTTCGGTCACTGCGTTCGTGCCGGTCAAAAAAAGATCGACTAAAAAGGCTTTTCTACGTCTTTCAATGACCTCTGCCCGCGAAACCGACTGGTCGAATGTTTCCAAAAAATCGATTTCGGGATTGCTCCTTAATTCATCCAAAATGCCGACGGCCTGTAAGGTCATCGAATCGCCCCAGGAAGCGGTTCGCGCGCCAATTTTAGGCAGGATTTGCCCGAGGATAATCTCTTTTGCTGCCGCCGGGGTTTCCGCTATATAAGCTTCAAAATGATTCTTCTCCAAAGCTTGTCTGCACTTCTCCAAACGCAACCGTCCATAATGTTCCCGCGGGTCATCCATTATGTTTTCTCCTTTTCAGGTTTCACCCTTTGCCCGGGAGCGGATGTTGAACGGGAAGAATTGACCAGAACGACTCCCAGCAGAATGATCGCCGTGGCTACAAAGACCGCAGGATTCACCGGTTCGTTCAGGATCAGCCAGCCGAAAAAGACCGCCACCACCGGATTCACATAAGCATACATCGCCACTTTGGCGGCCGGCAATTTAGCCAAAGCATATATAAACGAACTGTAGCCGATAATAGACCCGAAGACCACCAGGTAGGCAATAGCCAGCATTCCGTTGACGTGGAACGTGAACCGCTGATATTGACCCAATACGGCTCCGGCCAGCATGAAGATGATGCCGGCAATGAACATTTGCATAACCTGAACGCCGACGCGGATGGCGAGATAAGTGGTCCCCCAAAAAAAACAGATCGCGCACCAGGCGCCGTAGGCTTTTATTTTTTCGTCTCTGGACATGGAAAGATTGATTACTTTTCCTCCTAACAAGCTTCTTAACGGCTTGAAAAAAAATCGCTTTGCATCGTTATATTAAAGAAGCCAGAATCCAGAAGTCAGAATTCAGAATTAGGACTCAATCCCATTAACCGAAAAACCGTCAGTTTCTTTATTCCATCTTCTGGATTCTGACTCCTGGCTTCTGAATTCTGTTACGGAACTATAAAAGCTTGCAAATATCATGTCAATTGAATAAAATCGAATTTCTTATTCAGAATTTATGATAATAAAGGTTTTATTGATCCTAAAAACCGTAGGATCAAAAAACCTGCATTCCGGCAGGGATTGCCGGAATAAAATGCGAACGATTGGAAACGGTAATATTTCTCTTTCATTTATTGACCATTTTTTGTCGATAAGGTTGAGGTCCTATATGGATACAAGCGCCCTAAAAATTTTTTATGCCGTGGCTGAGGAAGGCAGCGTTTCCAAAGCAGCCGGCCGCTTAAATTGCGTCCAATCCAATGTCACCACCCGGATCCGCCAATTAGAGGACGAGCTGGGTGTCAAGCTTCTGTACCGCAAAAAAAGGGGCATGGAATTGACACCCGACGGCTTGACTTTGCTGGATTACACCCGCCGGGTGCTCAAACTCATGCAAGAAGCGGAACAAGCCGTGCGCGAATCCGACCAAGTAAAGGGCCCTTTATCGATTGGATCACTTGATTCCACGGCTGCCGTGCGCCTGCCCAAAGCGGTCAGCCGCTTTGTCCTGGAGTATCCGGAAGTCGATTTTTCCGTCAAAACCGGTTCGACCGATACGCTGCTGCAAATGGTCCTGGATTACAAACTGGACGGCGCTTTTCTGCTCGGTCCGGTCGAACATGCGGAGTTGACCCAGGAAACCATGTTCATTGAAGAGTTGGTAGCCTTGACGGCGCCTCATATCAAAACACCGAGCCAACTGAAAAACCCGACCCTCATGGTTTTTTCCAAGGGTTGTAAATACCGATCCGCTCTGGAAGCCTGGTCGCATCGGCAAGGATTGGCGCCTTTAAAAATCATGGAGTTCGGCACCCATGAAGGCATCCTGGGCTGCGTGGAAGGGGGCCTCGGCATCACCCTCTTTCCCCTTTCCCTGATCAAGCGCCTCAATTATTTGGACAAGCTTACGATCCACCGCCTGCCCGAAGAGCATCGCCATATGTCGATCGTTTTCATGCGCCGCAAGGACGCGGTCGCCACCAAAGCCCTGGAAGCGTTTCTGAACATTATTCGGGAAGAGAACAAGACATCGGCATGATTGACCCCCAACACTGCATCTCTATCTTGGCAATTGCCGCCCATGAAATCCCCGGTAGTAACTATTAAATTCTAAAAGTCGAGATCCCCTTGAAAGGGAAGAGGGGGATTTTATCATTGAATCGTAAAACTTGAACGGTATACGGTGAACCCCGGAACATTAAAATCCGGTCTTTATCCGCTCTGCAGCTTCGCGCCTGTTTCCTTGATCGCCTGAATCAACCGATCCACATGTTCTTTAACGGTGCGGGGATTGATAATGGTCGTGCGCAGCAGGCGCTTGCCCGCAAACACGGTCGTTGTGATCCAAGCTTGGCCCGTCCGGTTCAGAGCTTCGCGAACCTCCAGGTTGAACGCGTCGACGGCTTCCCTGTTTCTTCTCTTTAAGGGATCGGGGACATACTGAAAACATAAAATATTGCACTGCGGATCGTGCAACGGCTCGAAATCCGGATCTTCCCGCAGGCGTTCATACAGATAGCGGGTCATTTGCACGCAATGCTCCATCATTGCGCCGAAATAGCGAATCCCGTAATGCTGGAGGCACACCCAGAGTTTGAAGGAATCAAACCCGCGCGAACACTGGATGGTGCGTTCGCCGAGATTCAGGCAGCCCAAATCCCGCTGGGTTTTCTGAAAAAGATAAGGGGCGGCCACGTTAAAAGTCCGGTCCAAATGCTTCTGATTTTTCAACATCACGGTTCCCAAAGACATGGGCATGAACATCATCTTATGCGGGTCGAGACTGATCGAATCGGCTCTTTCGAGCCCTTTCAGCAACGGTTTCATTTTCTCCGAAAAAACAAAGGCCGCGCCGTGTGCGCCGTCGACATGCAACCATAAGTCGTATTCTTCGCAAATATCGGCGATTTCATCCAGGGGATCAAAAGCGCCGACCGGCGTGCAACCCGCAAGGGCCGTTACCAGAAAGGGTTTTTTCTTTTCCGCCAGGCACTGCTTAACGGCGCGCCGCAGACGATCCGGGTCCATCCTGAAATCCGGCGTTTCCTCGACCCGCACCAAATTTTGCGTGCCGAGCCCTAAAATGCCGAACGCCCGCTCGACCGAATAATGACTGCGCGCCGCGCAAAAACCGATCATGGGCTCTGCAACCCCTTGCCGCCAAATATCAAAACCCGCCTTGATCGTGCGCCCGACCATGATCCCGGTGAGGTTGGCGGCCGTGCCGCCGGAAACAATCGTACCGTCACTTTGTCGGCCGTACCCGACCGCATCGCACAGCCAACGCATGATCCGCTTTTCAATCATGGTCCCGGTCGGCGACATCTCAAAAATAGCCAGTCCCTGGTTCACGGCGCTGCCCAGCCCCTCGGCCAAAGCCGATAAAATGAGGGGATGGGAAACCTGATGTCCCATGTACATGGGGCTGGCCATATTCTGGGCATATTTCAGAAAAAGATCCCGGATTTTCCCCAGCACTTCATCCAACTCCCGGCCCTCGGCAGGCATCGGTTCATCGAAAAAAGCGTGACTTTGATCCGGCGGCAGATAGTGGACTACTTTCTGATCAGTATTCTGGACGCGATCCATGTACTCGGCCATCGCATCAATGAACCGGTAACCGACGGTTTTGATTTCCCCGGGATCGACTGTTTTCCTGAAATCATTGAATTTTTTCATGACGATCTTCCCTCAATAAATGACATTCCCTGACTAGAAACCATGAACGGCGGAATCATTTAGAAAAACACTTTTTCTCCATCCGCCGGGATCAACATCTGCTCCGGCCCGATGCCCTGGGCCTCGGCATATCGTCGCAATTCCGCGCGCGTAACCGTGGCATGATCCAAGGCCTCCATATGGATCGCCGCGACTTTACTTTGGGGAGCCGCCCGGCAGACCGCCACGGTCTGGGCCGCATCCATCACGATCAGGACCTGCTTGCCCCAAACCGCGCCGCAGGAATGGGTCAGAATCACCTCCGGCTTGACTTCTTTAATGACCTGGGCCACGGGTTCGCACCAAATCGTGTCGCCGGTCCAGTAAACCAAGGGTTCGCCTTTGGCTTTGAAAATAAATCCGGACACCGTGCCCATATCGCTCAAGACTTCGCCACTCCCATGCTGCCCACTAGTGCGCAGGATCGTGATTCCGCGCCATTCCATCCGCTCCTGAATCGGCAGCACTTCCCTGAATCCCATTTTACGAATGGGTTCCGCGTCTTCAGGTTGACAGATCATAGCCGTGTCCTTGGGCAATAATTCCTGGGCCAAGGGATCGAAATGGTCCGAATGCAGATGGGAAATGATCGCCATTTCCATTCCGGAAATTGCCTCTTGCGGCGAACAGGGCAAATCCGTCAGCGGATTGAGTGATTTACCCGTAAAAGACGGCCTTGAATGCTTGGCCGCCAGATAAGGATCCGTGATGAATTTGTGACCGCCGTACTGGTATTTGACCGTTGCATTACGAATGAGTTGCATTTGCATAATATGCCTCGCCTAAAAAGGTTAATAGACTGAAGCTGTTTAGACTATAGCAAAACATAATTGAAATCCGTAATTAATAAGGTCAATCTATTTCTTAAATTCTTCCTACAGCCTAAATCGCTACAGCCTTCAGCCTTCCTTTAGAATCCCATCATATCCTTAATATAATCGGCTTTCTCCTTGCTCGTCAACAATTCCAGCAGCAGAAAAGCCACATCCATGGCCGTCGAAGGATTCCAGGAGGTAATAATCCCGGAGTCCATGACCACCGGCTCGTTCTTGACGATCGCGCCGAATTCGGCCAAGGCCTTCTGACGTCGGCCGCCCATCCTGTTATAAGTCGTAGCCTGCTTGCCTTTCAATATTCCGCTTTTGGCGACCGACAAGGCTGCCACGCAAATGGAAGCAATGATTTTCCCTTTTTCATGGAAGGCCCGGATCAGGTTTAGGAATCTCTCGTCATACGCATCCTGATAAAACCCGTATTCCTCAAATCCACCCGGAATCGCCAAGGCCTCGAAATCGTCCACGTTGATCTGATCGATGGTGAAATCCACGATCATTTTCTGGTCAAAGGTGCTCTTGACTTCCTTGGTCAAACCGCCGGTGAATAATTGCGTATTACGGTCGCCATCCGCCAGGTTCCAACCGATCACGTCGATAAATACGCAGGCTTCATAAGTCTCGAATCCATTAGCCAATAACAATAGTACTTTTTTCATAAGAACCGCCTTTCTGCCAAGGAAATAAAAAACCTTATGGAATGAGCAACGGCCTGGCTCTGATGCGCCATGATGAAGCCCTACATCTGGAAAAAAAAGGTCATGTCGTAATTTAAAATAAGGTCGAGATCAAGTCCCTTTGCAATCGGCTTATTTACCCGAACGCAAAAAAGACCTCCTGATCCAGTGCATTCCGAAGGTGACCAAAGAGATCTGAAGGAAAAACTTACAGGAAATGATCCGCTATTTATTTCTCTTCCAATTGCCGCAGTGTTGCTTTAAGCACCGGCAACCGCTGTTTATCCTTTAGATCAGTTGAATTTTTTTTAAGATCGATTAGCATTTTAAGATCCAACACCCTTAAGGTGTGACCTCTAAAATCAATTTTCACGGTATAATCCAAAAGATCGTTATAAGATCTTCCTTCTTCAATGACGGCCAAGACATCTATAGGCCCAAGCCGTGTCGTGAAAAGCGCATGGCCCTTCCCCGACAGCTCGTCCCTTTTGGGCTTGATCAGCTTATCGTCCAAACGTCGATAAAAGGCATCGACCGAATCAAGAAAGGCAAGTAGTTTGTCTATATTCTCAGGAGATTGGTTGTGGACGATATCCACATCCATCGTAGTGACCGGGGCGCCTTGGACAACAGCGGCGAGACCCCCAACCAGGATAAAATCGACACCGGCTTTTAGAAGCTCATCAAGAGCCAGGCTTAAATTCGGATTCATCGGTTTTTCGCCGTTTAAAGGCATCTCTCAACTCCAAAATGGTCTGAACCATTCTATCATTGGCCAGCAATCGCTCTTCGGGCGACATCCTGATGAATGCGGCGATCAAACTCTCGTCCACGCCCGATTCGTTGACAATCTTATCATCCCGGTCTTTGGTCATTTGATCTCTTTAGTCCTAAAAAAATCCGCGCATCATATTTCACATCGGGTCATCGATTATCCCTTCCTTAAAGAGGGCTTTTCAAGCATGATAATATCATTTAGGTCGTTTATTATGAAACTGAGAAACCATAATCCGACCATTAAAGCAATCTGAGGTAAGGAAGATGAAATGAAAAAAATGATCTGATACTTATCTCTATATTTTTATTCCTTGGCAGGATATGTCTCTTGAATGACTTCTGCAATTAACTCCGCGATAAACAGATCATGCTCATCCTTTAATCCAAAAATACCGCTATGCGAAGGATCGTTCTCCTCGGGTTTATGCTTAACCGATAATTTGCGATGGTCCTGGCTTCTATTATACACATAATCTACCATTTTTCCGGTTTGCAAAACAGCAATTTTAGCATCAACACCGATGCGCAATTTTTTCTGAAGGGCATCACGTATCCTTTGCATCTCCTTCTTGCGGTCATAAAATCGAAAATATTCCAACCAATTAACGGAAAGAAATTCCTCACTAGAACGCAGCATAAAAGCAGTTCGCATCACTCTCCCCTCTTCTGAAATCCAAGAGCGCTTACAATATCTGCAAATATGGTCTTGAGGTTTAATTTCTAAGGTTTCTACCGAAGAATCCATGAAAGAATACCATATGGTTTAATAATATCCAATACTGAATCTATTGATACACTCCCTGATACTCTTGCAACTCGCTCAGGATGTTTTGGGTCTGGCGCAAACAGTGCAAAATATGTATCATTTTTTGATAAAAATTCTATAGCAAAATTTTGATCGGGCCCTATTCGCCATTCCACCAGAATATTCTTAGATGGTGTTAAAGCAATATCCGGATATCCAAATCTTTCATCCTGTGCAAAAAATTTTAAAAAGCATTCCATTGATTGAGATGATATGGCAATTTCATCCGGATCATCTTCTTTGGAAACATCATATAAATATTGAAGGCGATTGGCAATACGTTGGGCATGTTCAAGCTTTAAAGATTTTGGAATATTTTTAATCACCGACAATGCTTTGTGATCATCATCGATATATATTTCATCAATTTGATCAAAAGGACTTCCTGAAGATGGAAAAGGGATGATTTCGCATTTTATTGGATCCGTTCTCGAAGATTTTAATGCTTTCGGCAGGCTATTATTGGCAATTATGTCCTTGTAGCAATAATCTGGCCTATTCGGGTGGTTTATAACAGTTGCAGCATTATCGGCTTCTTCGCCCCAACTAAAATCAAAATCATCGTTAATCGAGCTTGCAGTCCGCATCACACATCTCGCTCCCAAATCATCTTCTGTGTATTTAAATTTGTCAAATCCGCAAAACCCTTAACAATCCATACATGGGCAAGATCAAACCAATCCCAAATAGCATCTTCAGAACGATCTTCACCCAAGCCGCGGACTGTAATTTCAAGAATAAAAAGCGGCTGGTTATCGGTTTTCCTATTTGCAAAATCCAACTTAACGTGAAGACGTCCTTTTTTATTTGGTAATTCAAATCCGGTTTGCCAATTCATAAATTGCGGCTCCGGAAAGAATCTATTGTTTTTTGATCCCCAATTTAAGTCATTCAACACATTGTTGATATCTGAAACCGTTTCCCAACCTTCTCCCTTGGGGATATGATTAATATAGGTCAATTCACACTGGCTTGGGTTGATATTTGGAAGTTTTTCTTCCTTAAGAAAATTCCGAAAAAGAGTAAAATATGCCTTGAAGGTTTCGATAACCTTTATATATCGCGGGTAGGATTCTTCTTCACCCATCTTTCGCCAGTTATAGAAAAACAGATCTTTTTGTAATTGGATAAGAGCGTCTTTTCTTTCATTAATAAACCATGTTCTTGGGAGTGGTGGAATCAAATCAAGAAGAATTTCTGGATTTTCCGGCGTTCTTTTTTCACCAGTTGAATATTGTAATGGAGCCGCTTGTTCAACAATGGGAAATTGCTCTCGAATTTTATTCCAAAATAATCCGAAATGAGTGGTTTTAAAATCCATAATCCGAGGGAAGATAATTCCACACGCCACCTCGATAACGGGGGGTTTTTTATAATTAGGGAGTTCATTGCCGATTTTCTCTACCATATGCTCATATTCACTTTCTTATTTAATCGAAATTCTTAAAGTATCACACTTTATACTAATTTATATAATTATAATATATCTAAATCAAAGATTAAATTATTTTCATTAATTTTACAAAATTAAATATAGATAGAGATCCAAAATCTTTTACAATTTATCATTTAGTATAATGTCAAAAACAAAAAAATCCTTCTTCTAATAATAATCATATTGAAAACTATTTAATATAGAATTCCATTCCGGTTCAAAAAAAATGTTATGGCCTTAAAACCCTATAATTATTCAATTATAACAGAGAGATAATATAAAAAAATCCTCAATATTCATAATTTAGACAGATTTTATCATTCTTACCCGCTTTGAATTTTATTGCGTTTATCCCGATACGCCCTGGGAGTGAGGCCGGTCCAGCGCTTGAATGCCCGGTCAAAGGCGCTCTGCTCGGCAAAGCCGAGCAGGAAGGCGACATCGCAGATCGTCGTGTCCGGCCGGCGCAGGCTGCGCTGGGCGATCTCCAGCCTGACCTGGTCGAGGAGCGCCTGAAAAGTCGCGCCCTCGGCCGACAGCTTGTTCTGAAGATGACGGGGACTGAGCGCCAACTCGCGTGCGGTCGCGGTTAAGCCCGGCTTCTCTCCCTGCAACACCTGTTTGCCGATCAGGTTTCTGACCCGCTCGGTCCAGGTTTCAACCGGCCGCAACCGCCGCAGCCGTTCTTGCGCAAGCAGTTCGAACTGTTCCAACAATTCCCGGTTGGCCAGAAAAATCGGCCGCTCCCAATCGTCGGCGGCGATGACCAACTCGTTTTGTTTGGAACCGAAAACCGGCCGGCGTCCGAAAATACGGCAATGCACGGTCGTATCCGCCGGGCGTGAATGAACGAAACGGGCTTCAAGGCCAATCGCCCGCCCTTCCGATAAAGCGCGCAAAGTCAAAGCCAGATGCGCCAGCAGACTTTCCGCATACTGCCGGTCAAATGCCGGAGTGTCTTGCATGGGCTCCAAAGCCATGTGCACGCGCCCCCCTTGCCGCTCCAGGCGCGGTTTCACGAAGTCGTTGGCGAGGTCATGATAACGGACCAGCTTTGCCAGCGCGCTGCCGATGGTGGAGCTGTTCAGCATCACGGCTGAAAGGATATCGCCGCGCGGAAAGCGATGCGTTGCCTCTGCAAAATGCAGCCCGAAATCCGCATCATGGGCTTGGCGAAAGACCTGTTGCCAAACCGCATCGTACTGCGCAACCGGAATGCGCGCCTCCTGATTGCCTTTTTCCGGGTCCGGCAGTTGAATGCCGGCCTGCGCGCAAACCGCTGCCCGATCGATATGAACACCTTCCGCATATCTCAGCAAGGCATACAGTATATGGATGGAGACGGAAGCCCGGTGTTTGGTCGTCATTTCTCAAGTTAAATCACGGATTGCGTAAAAAGTCAAAAAACGTGCGTTTTAAGGCAAGACCCGGCGACCCAATAACGCTATTCTTGGTTTAATTTTCTATTCGGAGATCCGCATGAACGATCCTTTACTCTTGGGCTTTTGGCGTTTCATCTTCCCGATCTCCCGCATCATCTGGGAACGGCAAATGCGCGGCGAGCCTACGCGCCTCGATTTTATGTCCGCCGGCCATCACCGCGTTCGTGATTTTGTCGTAACCGAGTTGCCGCGCACCGGAAAACCTCTGGAGCCGGCCGATATCGCGCGCGCCTTGACCCTGCCGATTGAACGGGTATTGGAAATCCTGGACGAGCTCGAACAAAACATGACCTTCCTGTTCCGGAATCCGCAGGGCGCGGTCGAATGGGCTTATCCGGTGACAACCGCGGCCACGCCGCACCATGTTACCTTCAGCACCGGCGAGCGCATCAACGCCGCCTGAGCCATTGACGCAATGGCGACGCCCTTCGTGCAAGGACAATTACGCAAAGAACCATTGACCTGTTTTATCGAATCCGAATGCGGCCATACCCGCCGGCCCCTGCACATCGAGATCGACAGCGATCTGGAATATCGGGTGCGCGAAGCCGATGCCCGCCCCATGATCTACGTGCCCTTGTTGAATTTCGATAAACTAAAAGATAACAGCATTACCGATAAATTCTGACGCAAGTCCCTCTTCTTCCGGTCGGAAGAACAAGCCAAAGCCCATCGCCGCTACGGTCGCGAGCGCGGGATCTACCTGACTCTACCTCAGAGCGTTATTCTGACGCGCGTCTTCCAAAGCGCGCTCTTCGGTTTTCCGCGTGACGTTGAATGAACTAGTTTCGAAGCACAGGGTGGAACAAACCACCTGTCGCCCGCAACAAATTTAAATAATCAAGACCTGCCATCCGATGAACATGAGCATGTGCCGAGAGTTGGCCATACTCCGCAAGAACAGCTATATTGAACGGTTTTTCCCGGCGACCAAACAATTACAGAAACATAAAAAACTTTTTAAACCTTGCAATAAGATTAGGCGTCAGACCTTGCACGTGAATTACTCATCCAAAACATGAGATCCGTTCATCTTTTGTCCAAAAGCAGCTACAAAAAACAGAAGAAAGGAGATAAGATCCCCTATGTCCTCCGAAATTTCCCTTAAGGGTGGCTTAGGGCAATCTACAGCACTGAAAGGGCCCCCAGTTGTATTTGACGGATAACGAAAAAGTTCATTTTTTGAATCTTGAATAGCCACCGATAAAAATTGATACGACCAATATTTAATAGTAATTTTTCCAATCTTCTCTATTATGATCTGAATATATTGCCTTACAATACTTTTATCTATTTCAAGACCCTTTGATGCAAACAACAATGTCTCATCATCAAGGCTTAGAAGTTCAGATCTTACTTTAATAAAAATAGTACTTATATCATGGTGCAACAAGACTCTTCGCTTCTCTCCTAACGCATAGGAAAAAAATTTCAACATTAGTTCAATACCATGGTGAAGATTATAAATTAGCGGAGAGAACAAAATATTATACGTTCTTACATTAGAAGAGCAGGCCTTAACAAGACATTCTGCGGCTTCAAAGTATGAAAAAGAATACCCATACCATTCGTAAATGCGATTTTGTTCATGCAAGTATTTAACGACATTATTCATTTTGTGCCTTCATTAACCTTCTAAAAGAGCTTAACTTTAAAATTGTTACTTAAATATTATAATCATATAGAAAAAACGGCGCCTGGCTTTGAAAAATGAAATTAAACGGCATTCGGATTTCCATTGCATAAAACTCGAAATCACTTTTTTATAATTTCGATATTCAAGAATTGATATCATAACCCTAAGTAATCAGCCTTTATTCGACGTCTCTCCTCTCAACCGCCGTTTTGTTTCCTTACTCACAAACAATTGACTGTCAACAGGAACGGTTTCCTTAGTGCCGTTGGGAAGCATGGCGACGATGTTCCATTTGCCTCCACCGGCGAAACTAAAGCGCTCTTTCGAGAATGTAACCGTTAAACGTTCTTCGGTTTCATCCGGCCGTCGCACGAGCGACTCGTCCGAAAACGGTTCAAAAATACCGCTTTCAGAAGTGGTGGCAAGAAGAGGCAGCACAACTAGGCCCCGGCCCTTGATTAAAAAGCGATCTTTCACAGTAAGCAATAATTCGATTTCGTTCATTTCAATACCTTATTCGAATTAATTTAATCAAGCCTCTTCCGGCGCAAACTTTACCAGCCTGATGCTCGTCTCCCACAATTCCAGCGCTTTTTTCGTATCATAAGACTCTTTTGAGGAACGTTCCTCGTTCATCCCCGAGTAATACTTGCCGGTGACGGTTTCCAGAGCCGGGTCCAGCACGAGCCTGGCCAGGGCTTTTCCGGAATCCTCCACGCGGTTCATGGGCATGAAAAAGCGTGAGATGGGACGCAGGATCGGCAGAACATAATTCCAGGCAAAACGCTGGACCGCATTGTAATCCCGCGCCAAGCCGGTGCCCGGCATGAGTCCCGGGTTAAACGCATTCACGGTCACGGGCTTTTGGTTTGTGCTCAGCCCTTGCTTCTCAAGCCGCCGGGATAACTCATAAGCAAAATAGAGATTGCAGAGTTTCGATGTGGTATATCTCTGCCGGCCCAAAGCACTGCCTTTTAACGCTTTAGGAGAACTTGTTTCTTTGTCCGGCCAAGCCGATAAAGTCGCATTCTCATAATGCGGCGACGGCATGCCGGTCTTTTTCTCGGGATCGTGCGTGTCGCTGCTTACGACCACGATCCTGACCGAAGCCGCCAAATGCTTCAGAAGCAGGTTCACCAGTAAAAAGTGTCCCAGATGATTCACTCCGAAAGTGGTTTCAAAGCCGTCCTCGGTAAACGTCGTGCCCGACACAACCTGAATACCCGCGTTGCAAACCAACGCCCGCAAGGGTGGAAAACCTTGCGCGCTAAACTCCTCGACAAAATTACGGATCGATTTCAGGGAAGCCAAGTCCAAAGTCAGCGCTTCAGCCGGCGAATTGGTTGCCGTTGCATTTAATAGCTTTGCAGCTTCAGATATTTTCTCTTTGCTCCTACCCGCAATAACGATCCGCCACCCCTGCTCTGAAGCGGCGATGCATTTCGCGCATTCATAACCCAATCCCGTATTGCCGCCGGTAATAATAACTGTTTTATCAGACATTTCTTATTAGCCTTCCGGGAAAGCCGTCAATAGATCTATATTACTTATGTATATTATTTAAAATTATGTATAATTTATCAAAAATATTCATAACTGTATATAAAAAATTTTTATCAGAAAATAACCGTTGCATTATCCTTGAAAATTGAACACAATACGTTCAATTTTCAAGGATAAAACCGATGATTGAACGTCATGACCTTGTTAAAAGGATTCAAAAAAGTCTCGACCGCAGCCGGATAACCGCCCTTCTCGGCCCCCGGCAATGCGGAAAGACCACATTAGCTAAAAAAATTTCAAATGAAAAGGTCAGTCATTATTTCGATTTGGAAGATCCCGTTGACGAGGCCCGCCTGGAAAATCCGCAATTTACTTTGCGAAACCTGGAGGGCTTGATCATTATCGATGAAGTGCAACGCAAACCTGAGCTTTTTTCCCTATTAAGAACCCTGGCAGACCGCGACCCCTTGCCGGCGCGCTTTCTGATTTTGGGCAGCGCCTCTCTGGATTTGGCACGCCATTCCTTGGAGTCATTGGCGGGCCGGGTGGAGTTTGTCGAAATGGACGGGTTCGACCTTTCCGAGATCGGTTTCGAGCATTATGAAAAATTATGGGTGCGGGGCCGATTTCCATTGTCGTTTTTAGCCGCAAACGACGAGGACAGTGTTGTCTGGCGTGAAAATTTCATTCGCACTTTTCTGGAAAGGGATTTACCGCAAATGGGTGTTTCTCTGCCGGCCGCTACAGTGCGGCGGTTTTGGACCATGTTGGCCCATTATCACGGCCAGGTTTGGAATGCTTCAGCCATCGGAGTTTCTCTGGGTTTGTCCCATACGACCGTTCGCAGATATCTGGATATTTTAAGCGGAGCCTTGGTTCTGCACCAACTGCCTCCCTGGATCGATAATGTTAAAAAAAGGCTGGTAAAGTCGCCCAAAGTATATATTCGCGATTCCGGAATAATACACAGCCTCCTGCATTTGCCTAGCCGGCAGGAACTGCTCGGTCATCCCAAGCTGGGAGCTTCCTGGGAGGGGTTTGTTCTGGATCAAGCTTTAAATTTTTTCGGCAGCCGGGACATATTTTTTTGGGCTACGCACGCCGGCGCGGAAATAGACCTGGTTTTACCGCGCAAAGGGAAACTTTGGGGATTCGAGTTCAAGTTTGCCGACGCCCCGCGAATCACCAAATCCATGCGTAACGCGCTTGCGGAACTGAATCTGGAAAAACTCTGGGTGGTCTATCCCGGCGAAACGGATTACCAAATTCATGATAAGATTGAAGTCATCGGTTTGAGAACCATGGCTAAAATAGTATTTTAGTTTTTGGATCGTATTTCCAACATGAGTTTAATCAACATTTTAGCGGTTTTGAAGGAGGCTGTATCCGTTACCATCAAATAAACCGCGTAGCCCTCCGGATGCTTTTTGGCCGATTCTATTTCCTTCAGTATTATTTCAGGCAACTTGGAAGAAAGAAGAACATTCTTCTCTTTTTCCCTTACCCCCAAGGTGACAAGAAAGGAGTCTTGCAATGGCGATAAATAGAAAAGAGCTTTCTTTGAATCGGCCGTTTTGAATTGCCAACCAAAATTTTTCCCGTAAAAATGCCATTCATGCATGTAACCGGCGTGAAACCCGCTCATTTCCAAGAAATATTTAAAGGTTTTGCCGAGCACGCGCAGCAATTCTTTTTTATTGGGACAATTTTCCTTTTCTCGAAACACGCTTGATTTCATTAAGGCCTCCGCGAACTTCAGAGCCTGCCTGAACTGATTGGGCTTCTTTTCTTGCTATAAATTCCATAATAAGCCCGATGCGGTTTGAGTTTCTTTTCGAGATCTTCACGGTCAAGAACTTCCCAAATGTTCAAGCCGACTGTGGGGTCATCCTGAAGGCAATGCGTCGACTTGGTGAAGCCGGGGCCGAGCGCGCCTGCTTGCAATTTCTCCCCGAATTCCTTCAGTTTAGTGATGTCGATTCTGACTTTTCCAAAAAATAACACACAGCCGATATTTTTGGCAATGGCATAAACCCAGGTATACAACCGGCTCCGGCCGTCGAATTCGGCAATATGGCGGCAGACCTGCAAAAAAGTTTCCTGGACAATGTCTTCTGCATCCTCTTTATTTCCGGACAGGCGCAAGGCAAGCTGATAGATTTTTTTGCCATAGGATTCATATAAGGCTTGAAATCCGGCTGCCTGCCCCTGTTTCAGGCTTTGGTTCAGTTCGATTTCATCCATCCTTTTTCCGCCCTTGAAAACGTGTCATTTAAAAAGAGCCGCGCCATTTTCCTTACCTCCGCATGCGGATCTTTCAGGGCTTTTTCCATGACCGCCGGCGATACTGCCTGACCGATCTGCCCCAAGCTGCGAATAGCCTCCCAGCGCAGCGCCGGAACCGAACTTTCAAGCACAACCGCTTCCAATAGTCCCCGAATTTCTAAAGAAGAAAAGGCTTGAAAAGCGCGCAGCAGTTTCCAGATGATCAAGGGGTCCTCGTCATATTTCCGATACAGCTCTAACAAAACCGCTTCAGGGGACCAATCATTATGATAAAACGCGATATACCCCATAGCGTCAATCGCCTCTAAAAGGCTTTCCCGTTCCAATTGCGGGCTCGCCTTTTGCAACTCTTGCAATGCCGGCACGCCGATCTTTATCAGTGTACGGGAAGCCAAATCCCGAGGCAGCGGATAATTTTTCTTATAAAACCCTTGCTGGGGGAGTTTCCGATATTGATTCGCGCCTATTTTTCCCAACAACTCGATCAAATACGGAATAGCGGGTTGGCCGATCATTCCCAAAGCTTCGCTGATCGCGATCCGGGTATAGAGCGCCTTTTCCTTGCCCAATTGCTCACACAAAGAGGCAATCGCCTGCGGGCAACGCCTTTGGCCGAGAATAACCGCGGCCGCCGTTCTTTCCTGGGCTTTAACGCCGGTGAGCAGCAAAATTAAATCATGATCCGCATGCGCGGAAAACCGGGTCTCAAAATCGCGGGATAGTTCTCCGCGTCTAATCCTGTTGGTTGCTTTGTCTCTAATAATTTTATTTCGGGCCCGGTTGACCATATAAAGCCGCATACTTCTTTAATGTTTCGACATGCATGGGATAAAACCGCTCCGGAAAAGATGCCAAGTCCCGGGACAGCTCCGCAATGGAAACCCAGCGGAGGTTGCGGGTCTCATTGGTCTTGCGCGCCACTTCTCCCGCCACCCGGCAGATAAAAATCTGAACCATGATCGGGTAAACTCCTTTTAGGTTTTGCGCCGAAGAAAAAGGCGTGTAATGCAACACTTGATAACCGGCGTTTTCATAAACAACCGCTTCCTTTTCTCCCTCGATTTTCAGAACCTCCAGACCGGTCTCTTCGCGGACCTCCCGCCGTAGACAATCAAAAATATTTTCGAATTCCCGGATCTTGCCGGCCGGAATTTCAAGCAGGCCGGTTTCGGCCGGGGCCTCGGCTTTGCAACGTTCTTGCAGCAAAATATGCCTGATGGATCCGATTTCTTTTTCCAAAATCCCGCCCGCACCGGGAACGGCGAATTTCTCCGTGGTCATTGTTTCTCCTGTGCTCCGATGTTCAGTAAGTCATGGAAAGTTGTTCAATTATTATAAATATCCAAGGCTATGCAGCGAAGCCCGTAACTGTTTTGGTGATTCATAGTGAA
>RPPU01000019.1 GCA_003819975.1 Desulfobacteraceae bacterium | reverse complement strand
ATTTTGCCGTCGCCGTTGATGTCGCCGATCCGGGTTTGAAGGTTGAATTTTGGGTCCGTATTAGATGGTCCCCATACATTACCGCTATAATTGCCATAAAATGGGTTGGGGGTATTGAAATTTCCCGAACTCACGTTCGACAGAATCATGATTTTATTCACCACGGGCTCAAACTGACCGTTTCCCAGACTCAAGCGATAGCTGACATTTAATTCGTCATTAGCAAATGGTAGCATCTTATTGGAAGCGTTAATAGAAACTAAATCGCTTAACCCATCTCCGTTAATATCAGCCATACTTGCTAAAAGAGATATCCCGTCCTGAATTAGAGGATCACTATACGTTTCCGGAGCACCGCCGTTTTGGTATTGAAAAAGGGTAGCCGGTAAAGCCGTGGTGTTGTCGCTGCCATATTGGGTTATGCTGCTCACCAGGCTGCGGTTGGTGGTTGCGCCGTAAATATAATCGATCACGTATTTGCGCGCTAAGGCGCTGCCGGCGTAGGTTTCAATGGTTTTGAGCCGTTTGGCGGTCACGACTTTGGATTCGATGGCATAACTGATGCGCACATCATCGCGGTCTTCCAAAACGAATTTGATACGATGGGCCGGTAAAAGCCCGGAACTATGGCCGGTGTATTTGATCTCATTGGGATAAAGCTCACCCTGGTCATTGATATAAGTGATCTCGAGGTAGTTGCCGTTGGTGTCCTCGATTTTATCCAGGCTCCATTTGTAAATATTATTTGCATCCTTGCCCTGCCTGGAGGAATCGCTTCGTCCGTAATAATATTTGGTGCCGTCTTTGGCTGTTGCGGTCCATCCGTCTGTGCCGTTACGAAAATATTTGGTAAATCCTTCTTCAATTTTGGCCCGATAATAATTGGCGCCCCAGGATACAGCCGAGATCAACTCTTCGGAAGAGCCGTTGGAATCAGCCACAAAATCATCGGCATTGTAATCGACTGAGCGCTTGGTGGAACGTCGGATGCACCCGAGATTCAAGTCCCAACCCATGCCGACCCAGGAAAGACCACGATAGCTGTTATAGGTCAAAGCCAGGGATGGCGCCAAACCATTGCGTCCGGGTGGGACCGCGATCGGAACTTTGTAACCGGCAGAGCCGGTAAAAACCAAAGCGTCGGGCACGGGAGCCGGTTGATATTTCGGGACTTCGGCGGCCGGGTTGTCCGGAGCAGCGGCAGACATGGTCTGGGCGGCTTGGGGGGCGGCAGCTTGTTTTTTGGCAGATGATTTCTTTTTTGAATTTTTGGCATCTGCCGGTTGTCCGTTTTCGTCGACCGGTTGTTCGGCTTCAGGCGCTGTGGGCGCTTGAACCTCTTCGGATTCTTGCGGGGTTTCCTCCTCTTCCGATCCGGATATCTGCACCGGAACGTTTTCATCTCCGGATGGAGTTTCTTGCGCTTGCAACAAAACAGGGGCAAAGCCCATTCCAAAAAATAGGGATAATATGCCGATCAATAATACATGACGGATAGATTTATGGCTGCTTCTCATGACAGGATGGCTCCTTTATGATTGTTCTGGACTGATTAAATCCTTTTCTTATTTGATGCGGATAATCTTCGTAACCCGGCCAATCGCATCGTATTTGTAATAGTTGCCCGCTTTGGGACGACTGGCTGCATCACAGGGATTAGTATTAAGTAAATATTCATCTAGGTTCGATATACCATCCCCGTCATAATCGCCGTTCGCGGTTTGACTTAAGTTGCCGAAAGTTAAAGACTCCCATCGGTCCAGCATGCCGTCATGGTCGCTGTCCAATTCATAATGGATGCTGGCATTAAAAATACTTCCGGCTTTGGCATGGAAACCGTCCCTTAAAATGATTTCATTGCTGGAGACAAAGGCAACGTCCCTGTTCTGATTAACGATGCAGGATACTCCGCTGATGACATTGCCTGCCGGCGCATAATAAAGACCGCTTTCAAGATTACCTTGCGGGTAGAGGTCTTGGCCAAACACCGGATGGCTGGTCAACAAAAAGCCGATGCTTAGCAATAGGGCCATATATATTTTCTGGATTTTCATAGCTTTATTCCTGTTTTTTGTTTTGAGACCATGGATATTCATAAAACCGCCCTATCTGTTCCTGTTCGTTCTTATTATGATTTATTGGGCCTGCTCAAGGGTGTTTAGACGGGTTTTCAGAATCTGGTTTTCCTGCTGGAGTTTAATAAGATATAAAGTCAATTCTTCTATTTTTTTCATTTGCAGGGTGAACATCTCGGTTACGGATAGGCCTTTTTGCGTTAATTGTTCGGTTGAGGGCATATCGGGTAAACGCCCGTTCTTCCGAATAAACGCTTCGAGCTCTTCAAGCGAACGCAGATTGTAGTCGTTGTTAAACACATAATCGGCCCAACCGCTCAGGCTAACCTGCACTTCCTTGGCCTTGATCGTGCCGTTCACTTCCAGGGCATTCTGGGGGTTCATGACGCCGATGCCGACTTTAGTGGCCACGGTAAAGGGGCCGGTGGTGGTGTAGCCGTTCAGGACTTTGACGGTGAGTTCTTTGTAAGCGGTTCCGCCCGGGCCGGTGGCGATCAGGGTATAGGTGGTCGGGGCGTTGGGGGAGAGGGTCAACGTGCCGCTTGGTATTTGAACGACCTGGTTGGTATTATTGTACTGCAGGGTGCAACCGGAAGCGTCAAGCGTGGTCCAGTTTAAAGTGACGGATTCACTGTTGTTGATCAGGTCTTTGCTGGCGGAGAAAGTAACCGTCGGCGTCGGAGCAGGAGGAGTGAAATTAGCGGTCCAGAGGGCTTGACCCTTGGTGATGCGGAATTCGTCAAGGTAACCTTTAAATGGAGTACCAGCCGTCCAATTTAGCTGCCCTATCCAAAACCCCGTGTTATTATTATGAAATGAACCGGCAAAATTAGCACTGGCTTTCTGTACGCCATTTTCATAGACTTTTGCCGTGTTACCTGATCTTACTACTGCAAAATGTATCCATTCACCAGGCAAGGCGTCTGAACGCCAATTAAGCTGAACATAGGAAGAAGGACCATTATATAAGAAAAACCCGCTATTTGCGCCATTATTCTTATCCCATATATAGAGATAGCCATAACCTATACAGAACACTTGGTGGGCTCCTAGTCGATCAATTTGTATCCAACTATCAATCGTCAAATCCCCACTCCCGAAATCCCAATCGGCACTGGCAGGTACAGTTAAATAATCCCCGCTGCCGTCAAAATAAATCGAACTATTCCCGAATTTTTTTTGGGTGGTGGAAATCATCGTATTTCCATTGATCGTAATCTGGTAATTCTTGCCGCTGGTGTCCTTGATGGTGGCGCCTTCACCCTGCAGATAAAGCACAGTGTTGTCGACAGCCAAGATGCTGTTCGCGGAAAAAAGCGCGGTTATGAAAAACATTGCAAGGATCGTTAGGGATAGTTTTTTGCTCATCATGGTTGGACTCCTTTAAGATAAAATTTAGGAATAAAATAAGTTTACGGTTCACAGTTCACGGTTAAAAAAAACCAGAAAGATGGAACCGGTTAAAAACATAATTGGATCTGAGTTTAAAGTTCACGGTTAGCTGTTAGAGCAATGAAAGCTGAACCGATGAAAATAATCTTTCGACAAGGTCTGTCCTATAACAAAGCACTCGGGGTGAACGGGTGGCATGCTTGCGAATCTGACTATCAATATAGTTATAAAAAAGCGTAGATATTTGGGAATATTCGGATTTATAGAAAGAACAGAATAATTCCCCTGCCGAAACGATCGGCCAACCTCCCCCTAGATGAAAAACAAGGTAGAACTTTTATATCGCAATATCAAGGCATTGAAAAAATGTCAAGTTTTTTAAGTTTTTTAAGAAATAATCAGTCGGCAGTGAATCAGCGGTCAGTTGTCAGCCATCAGACATCAGTCAACAGTCGTCAGGAGGCTGACGACATTGATTCGAGATTCAAGATTATCAGATTCAAGATTAGGAAAGCTTAAAAAAAATGGATTCCGACTCAATGATGATTTGGTTCCGCAAAATCATGAGATGATTTTGTTCTGCAAAATCATGGCTTGCCGGAATGACGGAAAAGGTTTTTTTAGAAGCTAAAAAAACCTATAACGCCCTACGGGCTATCTGAAATCTTTTTTACCGCCGATATCAGCGGTTATAAAAACGAAAACTTCGTCTCTTTGAGACGTTATGGTGCAGATCTCAATGTTCCGCGGGCGGTTCGCTCGACCCGCCTTCAAACGCTTCTTTGCTGCGGGTCGTGAGTTGTTTCAGCATCTCGATAATGGCCTGACGACGCTCCAGATCGAACTCTTCCCATTTTTCCATCAAAGCCAGAGCTGTTTCAATCGCCACAACCAGCGATTTGTTGATCTCTTTTAAGGCCCACAAGTATTTTGTCGTTTCCTGATCCATCATTATCCGCCTTATAAAACAATTCCCTCCGCTTGGCCGGTTGAGTCAACCGGTACAAGGGGAGGGAATTAAATTGGGGGGATGTTCCCCTGGGAGGTATCGGAATCGAATGAACTCCCCAAGGTCTCCATAGAGTTTTTCGATTTCGTCTAAATAATATTGCAATATCCGCGCCAATAGACATAATTATGCTTAAAAATTTTCACAGTCAAGCTAACTTGCTTAAATTACACGCTATTTTTTTTATTTTCGTATTGATTCATTAGGAATAGCAGGGTTGATTCACCATGAAGATTCAAAAAAACGTGCAAAAATGCACAGAAAAATGTGCATATTTCAGGTTTTTTTAGAAACTAAAAAAACCTATAACGCCCTACGGGCTATTTGAAAACTTTTTTAACCGCAGGTTTTTTTTGAAGCAAAAAAAACCTATAACGCCCTACGGGCTATTTCCAATAATTCTACCCTATTTCAACGGGTTTAAGACTTTGCTAAAAGCACTTTTTTGATCTCGTGCGATTTTTAGATCAAAAAATACAGAAACTCTTTTTCCCCGTCCCGCGTCGCAATGGCCCGAGATTGTAGGGGTTCAAAATTTTGAACCCCTACGACGTGACCTGATCGTTACCCATAAGTCAGTTACCGAACACAGGGGGTGGTTTAAAATGTCCATTTACGCAACCCAACCTCTGCCTCGCTTAGAGGATTTCTTATATCCGGCATATCAAGAATCAAAGGAATCCTGTAGCGATGACATGTTTTCCCCGCTCAGGTCGAGCGGGGAAAAGATTCAGTCTTGTCCGCAGGTTTTTTTTGAAACAAAAAAACCTATAACGCCCTACGGGCTATTTTCAATAAACCTATCATATATCATCGGGGTTAATGCCTTGCGAAGAGCATTCCTTTGGTCCTATGCAATTTCAAGATCAAAGAAATCCTGTAGCGATGACATTTTTTGTTTCGCCAAGTCGGCGGAACAAAAAAAATTCTTTTTCATCTGTGGCGATCCGACCGAAAGTAATTTCGTGAAGATTGAAATTACTGAAAAAAAGTAATTTTGTGAAGATTGAAATTACTGTTATCTGTGGTTAAAAGTTCTTTAAGCTTTTTAGCATCCGTGGCTGTCCGTGGTCAATGAACTTCGCGTTTTTCTTTTACGTTCGAATGGGACGGAATCAGGGTCTGAGTGCCGAGCACGCCCGGCAATTGACGCATATGGTTTTGCACGAAATTGCCGATCACCTCCGCGTCCGACGACAACAAATCCCGTTTCAAAACCACCTTGACCAGCACATCCACGGTGCCGTGCACGGCATGCACTTCGCGCACTTCTTCCAACCCGGCCAGCTTTTCGATGATCTTGCGCTCTTTGCGCGCCACCACGTTCATTAATATAAACGCGATGATTTCCCGCTCCATTTCGGGGTAATCGAATTCGCGGGTCGCGCCGATCTTGCGCCTGAATTCTTCCATGTTCCGGGAAATCACCTGTTCGATGCCGCTGCCGTAGCGCTCGGCCCAGCCCTTTTCCCATTGGTGCAGGGAAATATAGGCATATAAATCAGCCTCGGTACGGCCGGAAAAAGAACCCAGCAAATGACCTTTTTTAATAATGGTGATGAAGGGGTTGTAAATGGTTTTATACCAATCGCCGGCCGCTTCCCGGAACGGCACGTCTTTAGACTGCACCCGGTTTAAAAACCGCCGGTGCCGCGCGATCTGCTTGCCCAAATAAGCATACTGACCCGGCTCGGTGAAAACAATCGTATTCGGCAACCCGGTCCTTTCCATAAACTCGGCTTTCTCGCGGTAAATGATGTTCTCCATGGTGTTTTTGGAAGGGATGAATTCCACGATCTGGGCGTCGATCTCCCGGCGCCCGAGTTCTTTGGCCACGGCCACGCGATGGTTGCCGTCCAAAACATAATAATCGTCTTTGATTTGATAGAGTTTGATGGGCGGCAATTTTTTCCCCTGCCGCATCAGGCCTTTCAAAGTGACCAGCCGTTCATCGTCGATAAAGTGTTGTTTGGGCCGGAACTGACCGTCAAAATCCTGATAACGCCCCACGCTGCCCACAATCTTATCCAGAGGTATCCGGTGCAAGCCCAAATGACGGGTGTCAAAAGCCTCTTCTTTTTGCTGATAGGCTTTAAAGGATTTCGCATCCGGGTCTTCCGGACCCAGTCCCACCAAACGTTTAAAGCCGGTCCAGCCCTTACCCAGAATCGGTTTCAAAGATCCAATAGCCATAGCTGTTCACCACCTTGGTTTGATTGACGACCGTGATCCGCTCGGCCGGGTCGTTGAATTCGGTATGAATATGCCCGTGGATCAAATACCGGGGTTGATAATGATCGATCAGCCATTGAAAAACCTTAAAGCCGCGATGACACTCGTCTTCCGCGTCATGGATTTTCCGCGGCGGCGCATGGGTGATGATCACGTCCGGTTTACCGTGCCGCCAGATTTTAAACCGCAGCCGGCGCACCCTGGCGCGCATTTCCTGTTCTTTATACTGATGCGGCCCCCCATTATACCACCGGGAACCTTCAAAGCCCAAAAAAGAAATCCCTTTGTATTTAACGATCCGGCCGTTGAGGTCCAGGCATCCCGGCGGGGTTTTATAATCGTAGCGGATGTCGTGGTTGCCGAACACATAGTAAAGGGGCGCGTTTAAAGTTTTGGCTAAAAAGGCGAGGTATTCGGGCGGGAGGTCGCCGCAGGATAAAATTAGATCAATATGGTTAAAGGTTTGGGCGTCGAATTGTTGGTAGAGTTTCGGTTCGACATAATCGGATACGGTTAGGATTTTCATGCTTTTTTCACTGCAAATGGTCAAGATGGCTTTAGATATTTTATTTCAAATCCTTTTTAACCGCAGACTTCGGGCAGATTACCGCAGACAAAGATTTATCGTTCCGCGACTGCGGAACGATAACCTCTCACGCCCAAGGGGCGATTTGGTTCCGTTCTATTAACAACCTTCAAATTTCATATAACACCAATCGTAACTTTAGGGTATGATACCTAAATTCAAAACCGAATCCTCTGCCTGGCAAAGGATTTCTTTGAGCCTGTTATTTAGGATCAAAAAAATCCTGAAGCCATGACAGCTTTTTCCCCGCTCAGGTCGAGCGGGGAAAAAATTTCGTCTTCGTCCGCAGGTTTTTTTTGAAGCAAAAAAAACCTATAACGCCCTACGGGCTATTTCCAATAATTCTACCCTATTTCACCGGGCTTAAGGCTTTGCTAAAAGCACTTTTTTGATCCTATGCAATTTAGATCAAAGGAATACTGAAATACTTTTTCCCCCTCCCGCGTCGCAATGGACCGAGCTTGTCGGGATTCAAAATTTTGAACCCCTACGACGTGATAGGGGTGCAAATTCTTTGACAAGCTCAAGGCAGAGTATAAAAGTTTTTTTTAAACTCACAGGTTTTTTTTTATTTGGCCCTTCGCCAAATAAAAGAAAACCTTAATCTTCGTAAATCAAATCGCTGGCCGTAATATCGATAATATTCTCTTTCAAAAAATCGCTCGCCCCGATTTCAATAACCTGATCGGTTGGGCGATTCATTTGTGCGCTTTTCTCCAATTCGGGTTCGGAATTCTGATTCTCTTTTGATTTAAATTCCAATCTTTGCCCTCCTTTTTTTATCTCCGGCACTGCATTCAATCGATTTCCGAATGACTTAACTGCGCTATTTATATGATAAATTTTCGTTTTCGTCAAGGAGAAACTAGGGGAGTTTTAACCGCAGACTTTAGGACAGATGGCCGCGGATGAAGATTTATCGTTCCGCGACCGCGGAACGATAACCTATCACGCCCTGCGGGGCTTGTTTCGTACTTCAAACAATGCCAGGTTATTGTTTTCATCGGACATTCCTTTTATTATCATCTTAAACGTCGCATTTTGTTTCCCACCTGTGCTCTTGCTACAGAGGACAGTTCCGCTTGGCAAAGAAGATTTCGTTAATCTGGTGAATTCTGTGATCAAAGAAATCCTGAAACCATGACAGTCTTTTCCCCGCTCAAGTCGAGCGGGGAAAAGGCTTCGTCTTGTCTGCGGCCGTCTGTCCAAAGTCTGCGGTTAAAAAAAAATTCCCGGAAAATACATCCTGCTAATCCTGTCAAAATTTTGGATTCCGGCTCAATGATGATTTTGTTCCGCAAAATCATGATTTGCCGGAATGACGGAGGGACGCGCTTCATCCGTATCAATGATATTGATAATAACTCCAGGTTCTGATAAATGAATTTAAAAATCTTGTTAAAAATCCTTCGGAGGATTCTGTACATGCTCAAAAAATGGAAGTTATATTGGATAGTCACAGTTATTTTCATGCTCTTAAGCGGGTGCGTCACACCCCCTTCGCAAACCCAGACCGGCTCCATGCCGGACGCTGTTTCATCCGCCATTCTGCATCCTCAAAACCTGAGCGCCGGCGACCGCTACACTCCGGAACTGGGTAATTCGGGCTATGATATTCAACATTATATCTTGAAATTAGACCTGATTCCGGGCCGCCGGTCTCTAAACGGAGAAGTGACCATCGCTGCCGTCGCCACCATGGAGGAACTGAAACAGATTTCATTGGATTTTATCGGTTTTGACGTCCAAACTGTCGCAATCGACGGGCTGCCCGCTCCCTTCTTTCGCAATAAGACCAAATTGATCATCAATTTACCCGGGTCTTTTTCGACAAATCAAGCCTTTCAGATTGCCGTTCAATACCGGGGCGCGCCGCCCAAAGACCGTTCCAAGTATCAGGACTATCTCGATTATCTGGGTTTGCAAGCGACCGGAGATTTGCTGTATGTCGCTTCCGAACCGGACGGCGCCCGGAACTGGTTCCCTTGTAACGACCATCCCCGCGATAAAGCGACCTTTCGGTTCGAACTGACCGTTCCCGAAGGCTATACCGGAATCGCCAACGGCGCCCTGAGCGAAGCCCGCATCGGCTCGACTCCCGATCGACCCGAAAGCAAAACCACCGACTTCTTTGTTTGGGAACACCGCTTCCCCATGGCCACTTATTTGGCCACGATCGCGGCCGGTAAATACGTGCGCCTCGAAACCGTTTCACCCAAGGGTGTTTTATTGCGCCATTATATCTGGGACAAATACCGCAAAGATTTTGAGACCAACAGCGCGTCTATTGGGGAAGCCCTGGACTGGATGAGCGAAAAATTCGGGGCTTATCCTTTCGAAGAATTCGGCTACACCTTGATCAAGGCCAAGAAAAAATGGGCGCTCGAAACCCAGGCCAATGTGCTCGTGGACCGCGAATTTATTCGTGAAAAAGTTTTGGTGCATGAGATGGCCCATATGTGGTTCGGCGATTGGGTCAGCCTCGATTCCTGGCAGGAAATGTGGCGCAACGAAGGCTTTGCGACCTACGTGCAATTGCTCTGGGAATATCGCGACAAGCCGGCCGCCCTGGATAAAGAAATGGAAACGGAAATCAAATATCCGCCTAAAGGATTTTTCCCGCTCGGCGAACCGCCTCATAAATACCTTTTCGATCGTTTTGTGTATAACAAGGGCACGTTGTTTGTCCATGATCTGCGCAAAACCATGGGCGATGAGGCTTTTTTTAGAGGTTTGCGTCTGTACTTTAAACGGTTCGGCGGCCGAACGGCCACGGACGCCGATTTCCGGATCGTGATGGAAGAAGCAGCCGGAATATCGTTGGAGGATCTTTTCAAAAAATGGTTGAAATGAATTTCTACCACCAAGACTCTAAGACACGAAGTTTTTAGGACTTTTTCACCGCAAAGGCGCAAAGGACGCTGAGATTATTATTTAAGGCATGCTTCAATGATTCTAAAATTGAACATTCAAAATAAAACCAAGCCAGCCGCCCGCAGGGCCGGTTGGCTTTTCCTTTTGGGTATCTCTACCAAAAGGAAAAAATAAAAACCTCTGCGAACTCTGCGTCTTTGCGGTGAAATAATCTGCGGCCATCTGACCTAAGTCTGCGGTAAAAAAGATTTCAAATAGCCCGTAGGGCGTTATAGGTTTTTTTTGCTTCAAAAAAAACCTTAATCGACCAGCACCGGTTCGCGCAAGATCAACCCGACCGCCTCGCGCGCCCGCGCAGCCAGGTCCGGGTGCGTGGCCTTTAAATTGGCCACCTGGCGCAAATGATCGGCCGTACGGATGATCATGGAAGCCAAATCGCCTTCATCGATCGGGATCAGCAGCAGAAGCTCTTTCCAGGTCAGGCCTTTGGCCCAGGCATAGAGCGCAATCGTGGGCCAGAAGAAAATCTGCGGGTTTTCAAAACCCCGCATACCCAGCATCTCCCGGATCTGCTCCATTTGGGCCAGGATCTGTTTGAACACGGCGATCATCTCCTGATAATCCACGGTCCAGGCCGGCGCAAAATCGACCTCTTGGGCCCGATCCCAGACAAAAGGCGCGATGCCGCCGGCAATGAATTCCGGAGCCAGGTTCCGGAAACCCTCTTTGCGAATAGCTTCGGCGATCAGGAGCGGATGGTCCAGACGCAATTGCGAAGCCCAAATCCCGTCCGGGGTCAGGCGATCCGATTCATCCACAAAGCCGCATTCGCGCAAAAACCGCAGGTGTCTTTTAAAACTGAGCCACAGTCCGCCGGGCATATGTTCCAACTGCGCGGTCAGGGATTGAAATTCGCGCAACCCCTTCCTTAACTCGCTTTTTTCTTTGCCGTGACAAATTTTGAAATGCCCGCACGCCCGGCAGGGAATCTCCTGAAGTTTTTGTTCGATAGGGTCGAGACGATCCCGGCCCGGCCGGTCTTCCGGAGTCTCAAGGGGCAGCGGATTTAAATCCCGCGGCACGGTCTGAAACAGGTCTTGAATTTTTTCGATCGAATCGGCTCCGGAAATATCGAGCACTAAATCGTAAACACCGTCTATTTTTTGAAGGTCCACCCTTTTGCCGTGCAGGCGACCTTTGCGAAAACGCGGGGTTTTTTCAATATCATGGGCTCGGTAAAGCAGGCGATTCTTTTCCCGGCTGACATGCAAAACGAGATAAATACCCCGATTGCGGTGCAAAAAAAGGCGGCCCGGCGTCAAAAGCGTCTTCAAAGTATTCAGCGCCGCCGCGGACCGGGTCGGCCGATCGGAGCGCCGGCCCGCATGATTCAACTCGTTGCGCAGCCGGATATATTCGAGGATTTCATAGGGGTCGCCGTGATCGCAGCACGCCTCGGGCAGCAGGAGTTTGAGCCGGCTCAGTAAATTCTCCCAATACTCGCGGTAGGGGGCCGGATACCTTTTTTCCTGAAAACCGGCGAAAGAGCGTTCCAACAGCCCGTGCACCTCATTGGGCCGGTGCGAAAGGAGCAGATTCAGGGTCATGGAAAAATTGATGCGGATCTGGCTGCGCACCGGCTCGGGCGGCGAATCTTTGAGCTCGTGGATCAGTTGCGGATCCTGATGGCGGCCGGGCAACACCAGCGCAAAGCCGACATTGTCCTTGCCGCGCCTTCCGGCCCGGCCGGTCATCTGGTGCAGTTCCGTGGCGGTCAGGTCGGCGAACTGCCGGCCGTTGAACCGGTCGCTCTGCACCAGCACCACGGTGCGGGCCGGAAAATTCACGCCCGCCGCCACCGTGGAAGTCGAAAAAATAGCTTCGAGATAACCTTTATTCATCATGGATTCGATCAGCACTTTCCAATAAGGAAGCTGACCGGCATGATGCGCTCCCACCAAGCTCTCCTGCAAGGCGCGCATTTGACGATGGCCTTTCAGATGGGGGTACCGTTCCAAAAACAGACGGACCTCGCCGCGCAGCCGTTCCCGGGTCTGTTCCGAGTTCCGGAGCGGCCGGCAGCTCAACAAAGCCTTGTCGCAATCCAATCGCGATTTCAGAAAGAAAATAGCGGGAAGCAGATTAAATTCGCGCAGGCGGTCGATAATATCGCCGTAGTGCGGCCTGGAGGACTCCCGGTCGGATTTCGCCGCGTGCGAGTAAATAAACTTCTTCACCCGCGGAGTCAACCCTTTGGCGCCCGATAAAGGCGTAATCGATCCGTCCGGAAAAAGAAAAAGCATTTCGAGCGGCACCGGGCGTTGATCGGCCCAAACCACCCGGGCCGGAACCCCGCGATTTTGCGTCAGCCAGTCGCTCACTTCGTGGGCATTGGAAATCGTGGCGGAAAGCAAAAGCAAGCGCACCCGGGGCGGTAAGTAAATCAGGGTCTCTTCCCAAACCACGCCCCGGTCCGGATCGCTCAGATAATGGGCTTCATCCAGAACCACCAGATCGGCCGGGAGGTCGGTTCCGGCTTGCATGGCGTCATAGAGTTGATTGCGCAGGATTTCGGTCGTGCCCACCACAATGGGCGCATCCGGATTTTCCTTGCGGTCGCCGGTCAGGATGCCGCAGGATTCGGAGCCGAAAATCCGGTTGAACTCCCGGTAAATGGAATTGGAAAGGGCTTTCAAGGGCGATGCATACCAAGCCCGCAACCCCTTGGCCAAATACATTTGAATCGCCTGGGAAGCAATCCAGGTTTTGCCCGCGCCGGTGGGCGCGCTCACGATTACATCGTGCCGCTCAAGCCGGTGCAGGGCTTCCAATTGAAAAGGATCGGGCTGAAAAGACCGGGCCGCGGGCACGCCGATTCGGTTGAAGATTTTCTTGAGTTGCGGATCGAGCCGTGAATCGTCAGGACTCTTTTTAGGGTGCACTTTTTTACGGCTCTGAAACCGTTTGCCGGTCCGGCGCCGATGCCCCGGTTTGCTTGGCCTGCGATCGTCACTCAATAATTTTGCTCCCTAACCGACATCGGACGACAACCGATTGCCGATGGAATAAAAGAGGATGAGACAGGATTAACAAGATTAATCCCGTGAAACATGAGATCAACAGAAAATTTATTAACCGCAGACTCCGGACAGATGGCCGCAGATAAAGATTTATCGTTCCGCGACTGCGGAACGATAACCTATCGCGCCCAAAGGGCGAGTTTGCGCTATTTTCCTTACAAATTTCAGCATTCGTATTCCACCGACTGGAACTTCAACACGGCGCGTTAATAAATAAATCATTTCTGTTTTACGCAGAGGATATTTTTTCCCCGCTCAAGTCGAGCGGGGAAAAGATTCATCTTCGTCTGCGGCTATCGGATCAAGGTCAGCGGTTAAATATTCTTTTCCTGTGCTAACAGCCTATAGCCTTCAGCCTAAACTGCTTTTATCTCACCAATTCCGCGGCAATGAGATCCATATCCTTAATAGGCTCCCCGACGCCGACCTCCATCTTGAGGCCTCTGATTTTAGCGGACGACGCGGCCATATCGCCGGCATGGTTCTGAAGAATCTTGAGACCGTGCAGGTAAATCTTGCCCATGGCTTCATTGGCGAACAAACGCGCCGCGGCCGAAAGAAATTCCGGAGAACGCTCGCCGGCCGGCTTCAGCGCGGCTTTACGGCAAAGGGTATCCGCGACTTCGCACCAGGTCATCAATTCCGCCAACAGGAACATCACATATTGCGCTTTGGTCAACTTGACCTTGCGCACATCCAGAATCAGATCGTTGAGCGCCCGGATCCCGGTTGCCAGCCAAGGGCCGCCGGTCTCTTCGGCCAAGGCTTCCAGAGCGCCGGCCATGTCGGTGTAATACCCCCCTTTGGAACGCACCGTGTCGCGCAGACGGAAAGTGGAAATAATGCTCTGCTGAATCTCGCTGGTGCCCTCGAAAATAGTCGTGATTTTGACGTCGCGCTTGATTTTCTCCACTTCATATTCCCGGATATACCCGTAGCCGCCCAACCCCTGAATGGCGTCATTGGCCATGACATCCCCGGCTTCGGTCGCGAAATACTTGGCAATCGAACCCTCCACTTCCAGGCCGGCCTCGCCCGAATCGATTCGATCGCCCACATGTTCCACATAGGCCCGCGCCGCTTCCAGGCGCACCGCATTGGGGACAAGCAGTTTATGCGTATAACCCTGTTTTTCGGTCAAGGGCGTTCCGAATTGCACCCGCTGCTTGGCATAGGCAATAGTTTTTTCCAGAGCGGCCATGCCGGCCCCCAAGCCGAAAGTGGCCACCATCAAACGGGTATAGCCGAAGACTTCATTGGCCTGCTTGAGCCCCTGGCCTTCCACGCCGCTCACCAAATTTTCAACCGGCACATAGAGATCTTCAAGAGTCAGGGGGCAAGTGTTCGAGGCCCGAATCCCGTGCTTGTCTTCATGCTTGCCGGGGATCAACCCCGGAGCTCCGGCTTCCACGATAAAAAAGGAAGGCCCCTCGGGCGTATTGGCCAAAATGGTGTAGAGGTCGGCCAATCCGCCATTGGTGATAAACTGCTTTTGGCCGTTGAGCCGGTACCCCTTCACTTTGCCGCTTTCATCCAGCACTCTTTCGGCTTTGGTCTTGAGCGATTGGACATTGGAACCGGCTTCCGGTTCAGTGACGCCGTAAGCCAGGATAAAACCTTTTTCAGCCACCATCGTGATATATTTTTCTTTTTGCGCCGGCGTGGATCCGACCCGAATCGGGTCCATGCCCAGGCAACTGGCCAAAAAAGAAGTGGCAATACCCAAATCGATCTTGGCCATTTTTTCGGAAACAACGGCGATCTCGCGCGCGCCCGCTCCCAGGCCGCCGTATTCGGCCGGGATAAAGATGAGATGCAAAGCCACTTCCGGCCCCAACATAAAACGAGCCAGCTCCATGGGGAATTCGCCTTTTTGGTCCAACTCCAGTTTTGTGGTGACGGTCAATTTTTCTTTTTCCAGTTTGGTCAGCGTATCCAAGATCATGGATAGGGTTTCCGGATCCATTTTAGATTGCACAGACATAGTCACATTCTCCTTACATAAATTTACCGCAGCTAATCGCAAAAAACCGCGGATTCTTTGTTCACCACCAAGACACTAAGACACAAAGTTCTTTAAAATGGCAATCTTAGTGTCTTAGCGTCTTGGTGTCTTAGTGGTGTTAAAACTCGATCCCCTTTTGCGCCCGAATGCCTTTTCGATAGGGATGCTTGATCTCCTTCATTTCCGTGACCAGATCGGCCAGTTCCACGATCTCGGGCTTGGCGTTCCGGCCGGTTAAAATCAAATGAAGACGCGCGGGCTTGTTTTTCAATGCGTCCACGACTTCTTGAACGGGCAGTAATCGATAATCGAGCACATAATTGATTTCATCCAAAATAATCAGATCATAACGGCCCGATTGCATCTGCGCCATAAAAAAATCCCAAGTCTCCCGGACCGCCTGAATATCCTCGGGCGTGGGGCCGCCTTGATCGAAACGGATGAACCCCTTGCCCATGGGAATGATCTCAAAATAAGGTTGCAGCTTTTTTATTGCTTCCAATTCCCCATAGGCCCAAGACCCCTTGATAAACTGGATCATCAGGCATTTGAGTTGGTGCCCGGCGGCTCTGAGCGCCAGGCCCATGGCGGCGGTGGTTTTGCCCTTGCCGTCGCCGGTATGAATCATGATCAAACCTTGTGAAGGCATACGATTGACAATCCTTTGTTGTATTTCCGTGACTACTTAAGTTCTCAAGTTCACGGTTCACAGTTCACGGTTTACGGATCACGGTTAATGGATCATGTCTTGCTCTCCAACTTTGAACCGTGAACCTTGAACCCCGGAACCCTAATTACTCCTTCACCTTCTTCTGCCGGTACTGATAATAGGCGTCCCGCAGGGCGATATAAGGATCCAGCGCGGAATCTTTGAGTGCGTCATATTCATCGAGCAGAAAACCGGCTCCGTTGATCCCTTTGAGCGCTCTGACATACAGTCGGTTTCTGGATCTGATTTTCGCATATTTCAGCGGATCCAAAAATGAATCGCCTGCCGCGCCGATCGAATCGGTCAGACTGGAAGGCCCCAAAATAGGCCAATCGATATAGAACCCGTTACCGAAACCGTAAAACTGGAGGGTCTGCCCGAAATCCTCGTCATAATGCTTATACTGACAACTCTCGGTGGCCACATCCATGACGCCGCCCAGGCCGATGGTTGAATTGACGATAAAACGGCCGAATTCCATGCCGGCCCCTTCGCCTTTAAACTGCAAAAGGCAATTGACAAAGCGGACCGGAAATCCCAGATTGTAAAAAAAATTTTTAATGCCGGTCCGGGCTTTTTGAGGAGTCACTTTTTTATAGACCTTCGTGACCGGCTTTAACAACCAAGCATAGAATTTATCGTTAAAGGCGAAAAAGGCCCGGTTCATCGGCTCCAAAGGGTCGGCAATGGTATCGATCGGTTCTTCGACATAAAGATCTTCTTCATCTTCCTGACCCAGGGCGGCCATGTCGATCTCCTCCGGCCACGGTTCATCGGCATAAGCCAAACGGCCCGCTGTGGCGGGAACCTCCTCAAAAGCCATGAAATCGGACCGGTCCGTCAAGGACATCTCCGAATAACCGATTCCCGCTTCCGAATCCTCTGCAGAAGCCGTCTGATTCCAAACCGGATCGGTTGCTTCGACTCGATCCCGTCCGTTGTCATTGGCCGCGGCGAAAAAAACCGGCCAAACCAAAAAAGAGACCATCCAAATAAGAATCGCTTTATTTTTCATAAATCCATCCTTACTTCGGCGGTGGCGATACTTGCGGCTGAGCTATTTTCTCTTCCATTTTCCTGATCAACACGGCATAAGGGGATTGGGCCAAAATGGAATTGAATTGCACCCGATAGTTATTCACCAGGCTCACGCCTTCCGCCACAATGTCATAGATGAACCAATCGTCTGCTTTATTCTTCATTTTATAACTGACCGCGATTTCCTGGCCTTTGTCGGTCACGATCTTGACGTCGATCACGCTGTATTTGCCGTCGATGCTTTCGCCCGCGTAATGAACTTTCTCGCCCGAATAGCCCTGGACTTTGTCCAGGTAACTCCGTTCCAACAAAGTGATAAAAAGCGGCACAAAGGTCTTCTTCTCTTCAGGCGTACGCTCGTTCCAGTATTTGCCGAGGGTGCGCTTGGCCATCTCTTCCCAGTCAAAACGCTCATCGGCCGCTTCCCGCAATTTTTTGTTCCTGGCCTGGGTCTTGGCCGGGCCCTGCAGCTGGGGGTCTTTTAAAATCGCGATGATTTTTTCCGTGGTTTGCTTGATTTTATCCGTGGGCGCCCCGGCCCAAGCCGGCAGCTGCAGAACCAGGAAAAAAACAATCGCAAGGCTGATCCCAAAAGTTTTTTTAAGATTCCACATAAGAAGAACTCTCCTCCTCCGTGCTTAGACTTTTTTTTTAAAATAGGGACGAAAAATTATAGATAAAACCAAAACCTTTTCTCGCGCAAAGACGCCAAGACGCCAAGAAAAT
>RPPU01000018.1 GCA_003819975.1 Desulfobacteraceae bacterium | reverse complement strand
TGTACTGCATGCCGCCACGCCGGAATTGAACGAAGCCCGAATACGGGTCGCACAAGGCGGCGATCTTGGGCAAGAAGCTTCTTGGGGCATACAAGGCCCGGGCCTAAAAACCCGTGAGGATTGGCTGGACGAATTCTCGTTGGACCATTTCCAGTTTCTCTGGAAGCACGAGCTCAAGCGCCGTAATATCAAGGGGCCGGAACTGATTCTGCGCTATCCTTATCTGGCCGGCGGCAAACCCCAAAGCATGCCGGGCATCGCGGAATTGCAAGCGATCATGCAAGACGCAGTGATCGTGGCCACCATGGACCCCTTCCATCACGGCATCGGCTACGGCGATTCGCCCGAAACGGCCCTATGGCCCGAAAAGGGCGGTCTGGATTTGGCCCGCCGGCATATTACGGAAGGTTTGGAACTCTTCTCCAGAGGCGATTACTGGGCCTATAATCAACAGGCAGTCCAAGCCAAAAGCGACGGCCGCGACGTGGGTCAAGTACTGCGTTATCTGCTCGGTCCCTCTCAAGGTTCGATCCTGGATCTGGCGGCCGAAGACACGACTATTGATTATCAACAGCCCGCGCCCACCTGGGTGGCCGGCGCCTTGATCCAATTGAAATCGCCTTAAAAGCTTATGGTATTGGCCCGATAGCCGGAATTCAGAACTTGAATTCAAAGCCGGAAACGGCTATAACCGTTTCCGGAAACAGGAGAAATGAATATGGAAAGTCTCAGGAAAAAAAGCGCGCGAGCCGCTAGAATTTACGAAACCCTGGACCCCCTTTACACCCCTTCAAAAACCGCCCTGCAACACAAAAACCCTTTCCAGTTGCTGATCGCCACGATCCTCTCGGCCCAATGCACCGATAAAAAGGTCAATGAAGTCACCCGGGTCCTTTTTAAGAAATACAAAAAACCCGCTGACTTCCTCAATGCTCCGCTCGCTGAACTGGAAGCAGTGATTCGACCCACCGGGTTTTATCATAACAAAGCCAAGTCTCTTAAAGGATGCAGCCGGGGACTTTTGGAACGGTTTAAAGGCCAAGTCCCGGCCAATATGGAGGACATGCTCAAGCTGCCGGGCGTGGGCCGCAAAACCGCCAACGTGGTTTTGGGCGCCGCTTTCGGAGTTCCGGGCGTGGTGGTCGACACCCATGTCAAAAGACTCTGTCAACGTCTGGGTTTGACCGAAAATCAGGACCCGGATAAAATAGAAAAAGATATCGAGAAACTCCTGTCCCCGGAGCGTTGGCGCCGCTTTTCCGATATTCTGATCTATCACGGCCGGGCAATCTGCAAATCGCAAAAACCCGATCATGCCCGTTGCGCCGCGTGTAAGCTCTGCCCTACGAATGACCTTTAGAGACAACCGGCTCCCGCATTCTCATAAATTCATGTTTTTTCGATTCTATGTTTTCAGGATCGAAAAAACATATAGAATCATTAAACTTTTCCCATATCCGGTCCGATAATATTTATATCCCAACCCGGACGAGCCGGAACCAAAATAGGTTTACATCTTCCGCAACTCTTTTTCAAACGGCAACTAATGGCATTTGGGCAGTTACGGCAAGCGCTGCTATTGTTAAACTTATCCGGAATTGAGAAGAACTTATGGGTGTCAAGATGCATGGTGCTGCGCTTGCCGATCTTACGATAAAGTTCAATTATTCAATAAGTTGCCGTTTGAAAAAGAGTTGCGAAAGACGCCTTTCGATAAAATTTTAACGATTTTGAGCGCAATATAACACTTTAGATACTAACCGCATGATTTGATCGAAATAAGATCCAAAAAGAGATAAACACATGAAAATCGAACAAAAAAAATGGCTCCCCGCCAAAGGATGGAAGCCAAGCCCACCCGGTGAATGGACCCAAACCGCGCAATTGGTTTTGGTTTTCGGTTCCGCCTCAAATCTCATGAACCAAGAGCTTATGAAAACCATACAAAAAGCCTATCCCAAGGCTTGTGTGTTCGGCTGCTCCACGGCCGGTGAGATCTTTGACACCCAGGTTAGCGATGACTCCTTGTCTTTGACCGCGGTTCATTTTGAACATACTCCGATCCAATGCATTCTGGCTCAAGCCCGGGACCTGAAAAACAGCTACCATGCCGGGGAATACCTGGCCGGCTTATTGGAGAAAAAAGGCCTGGTCCATGTTTTTGTCCTTTCCGACGGAATCAACATGAACGGCTCCGAACTGGTGGCCGGCTTGACCGACCATTTTCCGCCCGAGGTCACCATCACCGGTGGGCTTTCCGGCGACGGCGCCGACTTTAAGGAAACCTTCGTCTTCTTAAACGGACCGCCGCAAAGCGGCGCCGTGGCTGCGATCGGTTTATACGGAAAACGCATCAAAGTCGGGTTCGGTTCTTTGGGCGGTTGGGACCCCTTCGGCCCCGAACGACTGATTACGCGCTCCCAGGGCAATATTCTCTATGAACTCGACCATAAATCGGCCTTGGAACTATATAAGATTTACTTGGGGGATCATGCCCGGGACTTGCCCGCCTCCGGTCTCCTTTTCCCTTTGAGTATCCGCACCCGTGAACAAGATTCCGGCCTGGTGCGAACCATTTTGGCCATCGACGAAAAAAGACAAAGCCTTATTTTTGCCGGGGATGTGCCGGAAGGCGCCTATGCCCGCTTAATGAAAGCGAATTTCGACCGCTTGATCGACGGGGCCATCGGCGCGGCCAAGATCAGCTATGAAGCCGTGGGCCGTTCCTCGCCGGACTTGGCTGTGTTGATCAGCTGTGTCGGCCGAAAAATGGTTTTAAAACAAAGAGTAGAGGAAGAGGTCGAAGGCGTCCTGGAAGTGCTCGGCCATCGCACCGCTTTGACCGGATTTTATTCTTACGGAGAAATTGCGCCATTCACACCCGGCGGCAAATGCGTCTTGCATAACCAGACCATGACGGTTACGACTTTAAGCGAGTGATCGCCCATGCAAAAAATGCACAGCTTGTTGAAGCGCCAACTCAAGCACTATTTCAAAAACCCCTATTCGGCCGCCGGCGATCTCAGCGGGTTCATTGAAGACGTCAATAAGGCTTACCTCCAATCGGATGACGACCGCAACATGCTGGAACGCTCCCTGGATCTGAGCTCGAAAGAACTGCTCCAGGCCAATGCGGAGCTCAATTCGATTTTCCAGGTTTTTCCCGACCTGTTTTTCCGCCTCGATCACACCGGCGCCATTTTAGATTTTAAGGGCGGCCGGACCATGGACCTCTACATTCAACCCGAACGCCTCATCGGCAAGTATATCTACGACATTCCCATCAAAGAGATCGGGAAAAAGTTTCAGGAAGCGATTGAAGAAACGCTTAAATCCAACGCCATGGTCAGCATGGAGTATTCGATCAAAGGCGAAAAACTCGAAAATCATTACGAAGCCCGCCTTTTACCGGCGTCGGACCGGCAAATCATTGCCGTTATCCGCAATATAACCAAACGAAAAACAGCCGAAGAGACCCTTAAGGAAAGCGAGGAAAGATACCGCCAGGTTTTGGAGTTTGCTCCCGACCCCATTGTCGTTTACGATCACAAGGGCATCATCACCTACATCAACCCGGCCTTCACCCGGGTCTTCGGCTGGAAACCCGAAGAAATTCTGTTTAAAAAACTGGACCATGTTCCGGAAAAATACCGGCAGGCCGAGCGCTTGAAATTGGAACAAGTCAAACGCGGGGAGAGTTTTTCCGGCTTTGAAACCTGCCGGAGTACGAAAGACGGCGTGATCATTCATATCAGCATGAGCGCCGCGGTTTGGCGCGATCATGACGGTCATTGGGCCGGCAGCGTCATCACCTTAAGAGACATTACCGAGCAAAAAAGACTGGGGCAGGAATTAAACCATGCCCAAAAAATGAAAGCCATCGGGACCTTGGCGGGCGGGATCGCCCATGACTTCAACAACCTGCTCACCGGCATTCAAGGCAATGCGTCCCTGATGCTCCTGGATTTTGCCGAAGATCGCATTCACCATGAAAACCTGAAGCACATCGAAGAATACGTGAAACGGGGCGCCGAATTGACCCGCCAATTATTGGGTTTTTCCCTGTCCGGGAAATACGAGGTCCGGCCGACCGATCTCAACGAACTGGTTGAAAAAAATTCAAAGATGTTCGGGCGGACTAGAAAGGAGATCACGATTCACCGCTATTTGCAGAACGGAGTATGGCCGGTGGAAGTCGATCCGGGGCAGATAGAACAAGTTCTGCTCAATATGTATGTCAATGCCTGGCAAGCCATGCCGGACGGCGGCGATCTCTACTTGCACACCGAAAATGTTTTTCTGGACGAAAAGATGCTCAAACCTTATGAATTGAAGGCGGGCCGCTATGTGCGCATCGCCATCACCGACACCGGCATCGGCATGGATGAAACCGTCCGGTCAAGAGTATTTGACCCGTTTTTCACAACCAAAGAAATGGGCAAAGGAACCGGCCTGGGGCTCTCTTCGGCTTACGGCATTATCAAAAATCACAACGGCTTTATCAAAGTAGACAGCGAGCCGGGCAAAGGGACCACCTTCACCATCTATCTTCCCATTTCTGAAAAAGGCCTTTCTAAGGAAGTCCCGTTACCGGCGCAAATCTTTCCGGGCCAAGAGACGATTTTGCTGGTGGACGATGAAGAGATGATTTTAGGAACAGCGCAGAGCCTTTTGGAAAAAATCGGATACCAGGTCATTGCAGCCAAAGGCGGCCGGGAAGGTGTCGATGTTTATAAAGAGCAAAATAAAAAAATCGATCTGGTCATCTTGGACATGATCATGCCGGGTATGGGGGGCGCGGAAGTATACAAACATCTTAAAAAGCTCAGACCGGATGTCAAAATCCTTTTGGCCAGCGGTTACAGCCTGAACAGTCAGGCCTTCCAATTGTTAAAAAAAGGCTGCCAGGGTTTTATCCAAAAACCCTTCACCATTCAAAACCTCTCGCAAAAGATCCGGGAAATACTGGACTGATGCCTTGCGCTCCCGGCCAATTTTACCCTCTTTGAAAAAAATTTCAACGCTTGATTCCGGATTGCTGGACGTCCTTGTGGCGCCATGATATGTTGGCACTGAAATCTTTCCGGGTAGGGGCGACCGGCCGGTCGCCCCTACTGCTATCTTTTTTTGATGACACAAACATATCTTTAGGAGAAAATCCATTGAAAAAAGAAACCGACCCGCGCATGCACTCGGCCGAACATATCCTGAACCAGGTCATGGACCGGATGTTCCATTGCGGCCGCGCCTTCAGCATTCATTTGGAAAAAAAGAAATCTAAATGCGACTATCGTTTTGAACGTCCGTTGACCGAAGAAGATCTGGTCCGCATCGCGGAACAGGTCAATGAAGTCATTCTAAGCGATCTGCCGGTCTCCGAAGAGTTTATCGACCGAGCGGAAGCCCAAAAAAAATACAACCTGGAACGCCTCCCCGAAGAGGCCGGCGACCGGATCCGCATCGTGAAGATCGGCGACTATGACGCCTGCCCCTGCATCGGCGACCATGTTTCCGCAACAAAAACAATCGGCCGCTTTCAGATCGTTTCGATCACTTTTGAAAATGAGGTTTTGAGAATCAGATTTAAATTGCAAGCGTGTGAAACGGCAAACGAGAAACGTGAAATGTCATTTGGCGAGTGACGGTCAAAAACCCGTTGGATTACTCTATTGTTACTTAAATTGAAGCGCAAAAATATAAAAAAGCGCATTATTTTTTAATGCAAAAGAATAAAAAAATCTCAAGGCTGGGATACCCTTCCGGTGAATTCCGGAAGAGTACAAAGCATGCCGTTTAATCCGTAATCAGTCATCAAAACGCCGCATCCTGATTGCGGAACCTTTCACGTTTGCCGTTTCACTTCTCACGTTCTTACTTATTCCTTCATGGCGTTCTCGATCCGGTTACGTAAAACCGGATCGTCTTTTGCGAATCCCAAGGCTTTATCGAAATGGAATTTGGCTTTATCCGGCTCTCCGCGCCTTTTAAAATGAATCCCGAAATAATAATGGGCCAAACCCAACTTATCCTGCCGGCCGTAAGCAAGGCCTGTTTGATAGTAAGTATCGTCGTTGGCTTTATCCAGCGCGATAATCTTTTCATAGGTATCCGTCGCCTTTTGAAATTTCTCCATATATTGATAGGTGTTTGCCAAGAGCAGTAAAGTGGATGCGTCCTGTTTGTCGATCTCCAAAGCCCGATTCATGATGCGCAAGGCCGGTTCATAATCGCCTTTCAGCAGATAGGCTTCCCCCAGGTTCCGCAAGGCCGGCATGGATTTCGGCAGGGTTTCAAGAGCTTTTTGAAAAAAAGAAATGGCTTTGTCGTATTCGGCATGTTCTTTAGCCAGTATGCCCAAACCAAAATAGGCAACCTCGCTGTTCATGCCTTTCGCCAGGTCCTGCTTGAACCATCGTTCCGCGTCTTCCGATTTTTGATATTTGGCCCGCAAAAAGGCTTTAATGAAAGGGAATGCTTTTCTAAAGGCCGTTACTTCCGGTTTTTTTGGTTTGGGATGAAAACCCTTGAGCATGATTTCAATGTTGGCGATACGCTCCGAACCGACGGGGTGGGTCAGCAAGTAAGGCGGCACTTGCGCGCCCATGCCGTAATTGCCGCGGCTAAGATTTTTCAACACGACCAGAATGCCGCCCGGATCGAATCCGGAATGAGTCATGTATTTATAACTGAGTTGATCCGCGTCGCGTTCGTTTTCACGGGTATTATTGAGGATGGCTTGCACCGGAACAGATAGGCCGACGGCGGAAACGGCGCTGCCCGGTTTATTGCCGATGATCGCGCCGACCAGCATTCCGGCCAAAGCCACCCAGCTCATTTTTTTGCTCAGCTCTATTCTTTGGGCTAAATGCCGGGAGGAAACATGGGCGATTTCATGACATAAAACCGCGGATAGTTCATCGGCCTCATCCATGGTATCGAGCAAACCGGTAAAAATATAAATATGTCCGCCCGGCCCGGCAAAACCGTTTAGCGTGTTGTCATTGATAAAAGATAAATGCAAAGGAAAATATTGGGTATCCACGCTTTGGTTCAGGTATTGGCCCAGATCGTTCAGATACTGCGTGACAAAATCGTCCTGAACGACGTCAAAACGATTACGCACCGCTACTGAAAATTCCCGGCCCATTTTTGTTTCCTCTTCAATGGAGATGAGCGCCGAAGCCTCGATGGCCGTGCCCAAGAGAAAAAAAACAAAAATAATAAAAAACGCCCCGATGCGCGGAATCTGAATAGCTCTTTTTTTCATTATAATCCCACCCGCGGCGCTTCGATCCAAAGGCTCTCCAGATCGTAAAATTCCCGCGTCGCTTGATAAAAAATATGAATCACGATTTCGCCGAAATCCATTAAAACCCAATTACCGTCCTGCTCCCCTTCCACGCCCAAAGGCCGGAATCCTTCCTCGCGCATTCTTTTCCGGAGATGCTTGGCAATGGCCTGAACCTGGCGGCTGGAGCGGCCGCCGGTAATCAGAAAGTAATCGGCGATGGAGGTCAGCTGGCCGACCTCCACCAAAATCGGATCAACGGCCTTGCGCTCCTGGATGATCTGCAGGCAAAGTCTGGCTTTAGCGAGTGCTTCCATGCGGTTGATATAACCTCTTTTCTTCGATATAGTGATGTACGGATTCCGGCACCAGAAAACGAACGGATCTTCCCTGCCCGATTTTTTCCCGGATCAAAGTGGACGACAGGTCCAAATGGGTGATGCGGTTCAAAATAACGAGCTGGTTCCCGTTCGGGGCCCTGAAGAGATTGCTTTGCTCCCCGGCTTGCAGACCCATCTGCAAACGCGGCACAAACGCCTCCCACGCTTCCATGTGAAACCCGGGTCTTTCCACAACCGCCAGGTTGCAGTAATCCATCATGCGGCGGTAATCCTTCCAGGTCTCAATCTCCAGAAAAACATCCAGGCCCAGGATGAAAAAAAGGTCCAAGGGCTGACCGAAAAGCCGGTGCAATTCCTGGAGGGTTTCAATGGAATAAGAAAATCCCGGCCGCCGGCCTTCCAGATCCAGCACCTCCATAGAAGAAGAGCCTTGGGCCGCCAAGCGGGTCATGGCCAGACGATCTTGAAAAGAGCTGATGTTTTTTTCTTTATGCGGCGGCAAGGCTGCCGGAATCAAATAGACCTTTTCCAGATGCAACTCTTCACCGGTTTCTTCAGCCATGCATAAATGGCCTAAGTGAATCGGATCAAAAGTGCCGCCTAAAATGCCGAGCCGCAAATGGGTTTCCTTTCCGCGAGACGTTTGTACAATGGTTTGTAAATTATACGCCGATCACTTCTCGATCATGAACGCTATTTTAATCGAATGCGCCTGCCGTCGCGCCGAATCCCGCACCGAGGTCCCGCTGGCGCATCATAAATGTTCCAACGCGGTTCCGGTTATGGAGAGCCATTATAAAACAAGAGATCGATTTTCTCAAGAAGCTTGAGCACCCAATGAAAACCGCCCGATTTAAAACGTGATGTTTTTTAAGCGTCGACTTTTGGCTTGAAAAATTTCCGGGCCAGGACGCTTTTGAATGCCTCCAACCCCTCTTCAGTCAGAGCCGAGACAAACAAAACTTCTTGACCTGCTTCAGAGACCGCCTTTTCCAAATCCAGCAAACCCGAACGGTTTTCTTGATAGAGATCGATCTTATTCACCAGAAGCAAGCGCTCTTTTTGCATCAAAGCCGGTTCATGACGTTCCAATTCCATGCAAAGCATCTGGAAATCTTGCAATGGTTCCGCCGGGTCCATAGCGGAAGCATCCAATAAAAATACCAGCAGCCGGGTGCGCTCAATATGTTTCAGAAAACGATGTCCCAGGCCGCGACCTTCACTGGCCCCCTCGATTAAGCCGGGAATATCGGCCATGATCAGTGCCTTATCTTCCTCTTCAAAGCGAATCACGCCCAAATGCGGGCTGATGGTCGTAAAGGGGTAGGAGGCTATCTTGGGCCGGGCCATGGTCAATTTTGAAATCAGGGTTGATTTTCCGGCATTCGGCAATCCGACCAGGCCGATATCGGCCAAGGATTTCATGGCCAGTTTTAACTTGAGTTCCGCGCCGGGCATGCCGGGCTGAAACTTGCGGGGTGACCGATTATTGGAGGAAACAAAAGAGTGATTGCCGCGCCCGCCTTGTCCGCCGGCCAGGATCATAACCTGTTGGTCGTTCTGAGTCAGATCAGCCAGCACTTCCTGGGTTTCATGATTATAAACCAAGGTACCGACCGGCACTTCGAGTATCAAATCCTCGCCATCGGATCCTTTTTGGTCCCGGCCGCGTCCGGCCTGACCGTCCCGGGCCTTGAAAACCCGTTTATAGGCATAATCCAGCAAGGTATTGAGTCTTTCCGTGGCCCGGATAAATACATCCCCGCCCCGCCCCCCGTCGCCGCCGTCCGGGCCGCCTCTGGGTATAAATTTCTCCCTGCGAAAGCTGAGACAGCCCTTACCGCCCTTTCCGGACTTGATACTTATGATTGCTTCATCAATAAAATTCATGCATAGCTCTTCTATTAGAGTGACTTGGAAAAGAAAGATTCGGGCATTGCAGAGGAAGGAAAGTTCCGGCCCATTCGTGAATCGACCGAAATCAAAACAAGATTTTCGCAATTAATAGACGCTTGGTTTCCATATATCGACAAAAAGTTATCGATAAAAAAATAACGGCTTGCCGGCTTTTCATCGCACGGTTTTATTCCGGTGATTTTCACTGGAACTCCTGTTCCAGTACACTGGAACTTCCTGTTCCAGTCGGCCGGAATGGATGTTTTTTCGATTCTGTGTTTTTCAGAATCGAAAAAACATTAAGCCTTAGGCGCCGTAAACGCTGACTTTTCTACGGGTCTTGCCAAGACGTTCAAAAGTCACGGTCCCATCAATCAAGGCAAAAAGGGTAAAATCTTTACCTAAGCCGACATTGGTGCCCGGATGAATCCGGGTCCCTTTTTGTCTCATCAAGATGTTACCGGCTTTGACTTTTTGGCCTGAATATCTTTTGACGCCATACCTTTGACCGGCGCTGTCTCTCCCATTACGGGCGCCGCTGCCTGCTTTTTTATGTGCCATATGCCATTCCTTAAATCAAGGCATTCGCTCAAAAATGCCGATTTGAAATAATTTGGAAACAAAAACCTGCCGAAATCGTCTGAACCTGACGACCTGCTTCGGCCGGGCCGACCATTTACATCAAGATATTTTCGATCTGGACCAGGGAAAATTCCTGTCTATGACCGCGTTTTCTTCGATAGTTTTTACGTCGTTTAATCTTGAAAATAAGCACTTTACGGCTTTTGCCTTGACGTTTAAGTTGCCCGACCACTTTAACGTTTTCCAGGTGCGGTTTGCCGACTTGAACCTTGTCTCCGTCTGAGGCGATCAGGACTTGATCAAAGGTGATACTATCACCCACATTACCCGGTAATTTCTCAACTTGAATGCTTAGGCCTGGCGTGACTCGGTATTGCTTCCCGCCCGATTGAATCACAGCGTACATGATAAATTTCCCCTTTCTGACTTCCAGAAATCGAAATAGGTAGAATTAGCCTTTTTAATTTTAAAAATCAACAAAAAAATATAAAAATCAGATCTATTTGATCCGATTGCGTTTAAAACCATAAAAAAGTGCCCTCGGCGTGACTCGAACACGCGGCACCCAGATTAGGAATCTGGTGCTCTATCCACCTGAGCTACGAGGGCCTATTGAATGGCGCTTTTTATACCACAATCAAGCCAAAAATCAAGCTAATTTGGCGGCCTTGTTCTTGGGGATCGGGAAAGGCATATTCAAAATTTTTATGATTCCAATAAGATAGGAACTTGGCTCAAAAACATCTAGGCAATTCCCGGATGCTTATCGATCTCTTCTTCAAAAGATTCAGCATCCGGAGCATTATAGCGCACAATACTCTGCAGATGATAAAGGCTGTCAGGATCGATCCGGGTAAATTGAACGGCAATGGCGCCCGGCATACTGCGCACAATCTCGCCTTCGGCCTGCACGCTTAAGTCGCTGGTTGAACCGCTTAATGAAATCTTTATTTGGCAGGCAACACCCGGTTCCAAATCGGCGTCCAGGGGCAATAAGCAACCGCCGATGCTGAGATTTTTGATCTCTTTGGCGATATAAAGTTCCGTGCCGATTTTGACTTCAGCTTTGACCCTGAAAATGATCCGGGTAAATCTTCTATGCTCAGTTGCCATAACACCACCTCAATGATTCCGTTTCATCAACCTGCTTTCTTATAAACGCTGGGCCGGATATATTTATATTGATGCTGAATATTGGTCAGACTCTCGGCCCCGCCGATAATCAGAATGCCGTTTGTTTTTAACGCCCCATAAAGCATATTGATCACTTTTGTTTTAATAAAATTATCGAAATAAATCAGAACATTCCGGCAAAAAATCACATTAAATTGCTGCCGGGGCGGTGGGTTTGTTAAAAGGTTGAACCGTTCAAACCGGATGGTTTTTTTAATTTCATCCTTGACCTTTATATGGTCGGCCCACTGGCCCTGTCCTTTTTGAAAATATTTTTTCACAATGTTCATGGGTAGATTTTTAACTTTTTCGTCGGGATAAATACCCCGGGTCGCTGTGCTTAAAACTTTGGTGGAGATATCCGTGCCCAAGATATTGGGCCGGAAACCCTTTTCCAGACAATAAATCATAATGGAATAAGGTTCCTCGCCGCTGGAAGAGGCCGCGCACCAGATATGCTCGTGCTCGGCTTGTAGGCACTCGAAATGATGACTCTCCCTGAAAAAAAAAGTGTGATTCGTGGAAATGGCGTCCAAAAAATGGATCAATTCCCCGTTGTTTCCCGCCAGAAAGTCCAAATAGTCACTCACGGATTGAATACCGGTGTGACGCAACCGTTTGGCCAAACGCGCCTGTAACAACTGTTTTTTACCCTCATGCAGGTTGATGCCGCATTCACGGTAAACCAGGTCGCTCAAGAACTTGAATTGTTTTTCCGTCACCTTCATTATTTACATTTAGACCTTTGGCTTACATGGCACCAATCTTATTTTGACGCTTTTCGCTGGAACTCCGGTTCCGGCCGGCCCGAATGACATCTGTTTTTTTCCATGGTTTCTTGGATTAAAAAACATTCAGGTAAGATTTGTGCAAGCTATATGCCAAAAAAAACGGCCCAAAGAAATCAGGCCGAATGTTTGACAGGGAGGGTAAAATTGAGCTAAAAAAGGATCAACGAAAGGTGACCTTGTGCGCTAAAAAAAGAAATGGGGTGAGTGACGGGGCTTGAACCCGCAGCCTTCGAGGCCACAACCCGATGCTCCACCAATTGAGCTACACCCACCACAATGGATTGCATTTTTACCATATTTTTCATAGATTGCAATAAAAACTTGTGTCTATTCTAAAATATCTGCAAAGTCTGAATCCGGAGAGAAAACATGACCCAACAGGAGCTTTTCCGCCAAATACCATCCGTGGACCGGTTGCGCACCAATGGCGATCTTATTGAATTTTCGAATAAATATCCTCACACCCTTATGCTCAACGCCATTCGGCAGACTTTGCGTCAAATTCGGCAAACCATTGAATCCAACCCTCAAGGCATGGACCCGGAACAATTGAGCCTTGAAAAAGTCATTGAGCAAGTCAAAAAAACAGCCGTGATTCTGGACCGTTCCAGTTTGCGCCCTGTAATCAATGCCACCGGCGTCATTATTCATACCAACCTGGGCCGTTCTCTTTTGGCTGAAAAAGCCATGCAACGCTTCAGCCCCATTGCCGGCGCTTACAGTAATCTTGAATTTGATTTGGACAAAGGCGAACGCGGCAGCCGCCACAGCCATGTCGAGGGGCTGCTCAAAGAGTTGACCGGGGCCGAAGCCGGTATGGTGGTCAATAACAATGCCGCCGCGGTTCTGGTCGCTCTGGAGACTTTGGCCCGCGACCGTAACGTCATTGTCTCCCGCGGCCAACTGGTCGAAATCGGCGGTTCCTTTCGCGTTCCCGATGTGATGGCCAAGAGCGGAGCCCGCATGGTTGAAGTCGGCACAACCAATAAGACTCATTTGGCCGATTATGAACAAGCCATCGGCCCGGACACGGCCTTGCTTCTGCTTGTTCACCAAAGCAATTTTCAGATTATCGGTTTCAGCGCCGCGCCGGAAAGGGTTGCGGTCGTGGCATTGGGGAAAAAGTACAACATTCCGGTTATGGAAGATTTGGGCAGCGGCTGTTTGCTGGACCTCTCCAAATTCGGATTGATCAAAGAACCCACGGTCCCTGAAGTATTGAGCCAAGGCGTGGATCTCGTGTGCTTCAGCGGCGATAAATTGCTGGGCGGTCCCCAGGCCGGCATGATTCTGGGCAAAAAAGCACTCGTGGAAGCGATCCGCAAAAACCAACTCAGCCGCGCCCTGCGCATCGACAAGCTGACCCTGGTCGCCTTGGAAGAAACTTTAAAAATCTATCGCGATGAAAACCGAGCCGTCAAAGAAATCCCGACCCTGGCCATGATTGCCGCGCCTTATAAAACCTTGCGCGCCAAAGCCCGGCGCTTGCTCAAAATGATCGGACCACTGGAGACTTCTCATTTTAAAATAGAACTCATGGACGGCCACTCCATGATCGGCGGCGGCGCCTTGCCCCAGCAGGAGCTCCCGACCTGCCTGATTAGCCTGATACCCGGAACATTATCGGCCGTTGACCTGGAGCAGCGCTTGCGCACCCGATCCGACCCGCCCATCATCTCCCGGATTGAAAAAGACCGCGCGTTGCTCGATGTGCGCACCATTCAGGACCGCGAAATCCCGCTGGTCGCCCGGGCCGTCAGAAGCCTGACGGATGTTTAACCCTTGCTTCGGCATCTCACTGTCATAACCAATGAAAAGGCAGGGGTTCAAAATTTTGAACCCCTACACGTGAAGACGGACTCACCTGCGGTGCGGTAAATACCTATCATCAAGAACGGATAAAAAACATTGACATCCCATGATCTCAGGACTAATCTGGGGAAAAACGAAAGGTCATATCATGGCACGCGCTTCAGAACGATTTTATAGCTACTTTTATTTTACGGGGGGACCCGCATGATTTAGCGTGTGCTGATTTTCCAAACAGGGTCGAAATAAAAAAAAGCGGAGCACATGCTCCGCTTTTTTATTTTCGTTTGGCTGAAAAACGATCGAGAATTTATGAATCTGCCGCAAACTCAAAAAAAACCCGCAAATCCGGATGTTTGTCTTTCCGAGGCAGTCACCCTGCAGGAACGCCTCCATCTGATCGGCCTCTTGGACCAGGGACTCGAACCCACCCTGACAAACGGCTTATCCGGACTTTTCCGGGACCTTTCCGAACAGATCGACAAAACAGTCCAATCCAGCAATCTCAAATGCTTGAACCCGCAAAATTCATCCAACGGTTTTCACCGTATAGAAATAAATTCCGAATCAAATGAAACCCTGGGTTGGATGAACATGCTCTATTTCAATAAAACAATCCCGTGTTATTACCTCATCTATGTGGAGGTGGCGCCGTTCTTCAGAAAAAAAGGCTTGGGCAGCCGGATTATCGATCGTTTCAAGCAGTTCCTGAATGACAAATCCGCGCTCGGTATCCTGGACAATATTATTCCCAAGGAAGATCCGACTTTTTCCCTTTATCGACGTTCGGGCTGGCAGCCGCTTGATGATTATATGGCCGCGCCCTTACTCCTTCAATATGAACGCTACCTGATCTATGTCCCGCCCGGATTGCGCAGGCGTGTTTTGAAAGATGTGTTACCGAAAATATTTTATCATTTGTCCAGAAAACGCGCCATCCTGGATATGCGCGATAATGAAAGCATGGTCCAACAGACTCTGCAGGAATTTAGAGACCTCTACCAAGTCCTGCAGACTCGTTCCCAAGTGCGGACCGATCATGGAAAAATCGACATGGAATCCCGCTTTTTCTTCACTCGCTTTGTGATCAAACTGATTGCGTTTCGGCGCCTGATCGGCGACCTGATCGGTTATACCGGCGGCGAATCCATTGAGCAGATAACTCTTGCCCCGGAAATCGCGGCCTGGCCCATTCAATCCTATATACCGGCCGAATGGATCCGGGCGGTTCCCTCCATCAGCGGCGATTTTAAACTGCTTGCGCACCTGCCCGGGGCCTTGCTCGGGAAACCGGCCGTCTTTATCGAAGCCCTGCCCAATTATCAACGGCCCAGTCTGAAGTCTTGGCTTGATAAAAAAGGAGTGGATCGATCCCCGGTTATCACCATTGGCGATCTCATGGACCTGGGTTTCGACCCGACCCGCCTGAAAGAAATCACTTTAAAAGGACAAACCTATGTCTTTGAACGCGTGCAGCGCAAGCAATCGATTGAAATTCAACAAAAACAAAGGCTGCTGGATCGCCTGAAAACCTTGATGGCGCCGCAAACCATTCAGGGAACCAGAATGAAAATCAACCCGCCGCTCCTTTGGATCAGCGACCAGGGCCACACCTATATTTTACGGGAAAAAATAGCGGCTATTCACTGGGAAGAAGCTCTGGACCAGGTTCAAACCCAGGATGCGCTAAAACCGCTCAACCGCTTGATCGGTCTGGATCAACGCATTAAAAAGACAGTCCAATCCGCCATGTCCTGCCTCTCCGCCGACTTGACTCTGGAAGAACAAAAGGAATGGCGGCACCTCTCCTGGTTTGTTTCCTGGAACCGCAGCAGCAATCAACCCGCTTTGGTCCTGGACGATTCCGAACCCTATTTCGAATCCGTGTTCGTGGCTTAATAAATCACTATGAAAGGCAACATATATTTCCAATGAGTTTTATTATCGAATTCTTGACAGAGATGGTCTTTGAGGTCGGCGTGAAAGGACTCGGCTATATAATTCTTCGTCGCCTTTTCCAAGTAGGCCGCAACAACAAACTCGATCCCGATGGTTTTTTGGTTGTTATGACCGGACTTGCAGCTTGGGCCATAATCATTATTACGTTCATCGTAGTCTGGAAACAACTTTCCAGGCCAAGTTAACCGTCTTGCTGCTTGAACGTTTTTCAGATTGTCGTGGAGGTATCGATGGCCGGCCAGGTAACGCGGGAAGAAGGCGCCCGAATCTACGCGGAGCAGCTCAAAGGGCAAGAAGGACCGGAATGCCCGATTCCGGGCTGTGCCGGTTCGGGCCGGATGATCTGTACCGGTTGGCTGGTTTTCAGCACCAAGTATGGCTGGCAAATGGAGTCCACCTGCCCGGATCACGGCCCCGGCTTCAGTTTCGGAGGCCCCTTGTGGCCGCTTTTCAGGGAGATCCTGAAAAACAAAGGGCTGGAAGGCTAAATGAAAACTTTACGGAAAAACAGCTTTGCTATCCTATGCAGAACATCTAGGGAGTCATGCCCCAAACAACCGTCTTCATATTATTTGAACCGTCCATGTCGGAGATACGGTTATTGTAATCGAGAACCACTTTGACCTTATAAGTATGGCCGGGTTCGAGTTTGATGCCTTTGGGGTCCGTAGCCGGCCAGATATACGACAAGTAAACCCGGTTGATGCCGCTGCCGGCCGGAGTCTCTCCGGGTTTCAATAAACCATTGGGATCGATCTCCGTGAAGTGAATGCTTTTTTCGATGGTATCGTTCACCGTCACCCTGACATAGGATTTATTGAAATCGACGTCGGGAATGCGCGCCCCTTGATTATGCATTTTGATTTTAATGCGGCCGTCATCGGTCGGGGTCAGCGCATCCAGAACCAGGTCGGACTTTGCAGGAGCATCCACCACCTGAAAAGGCAATACATAATGGTTGTTCTCGCTTTTTTCCTCTCCGACCTCAAGCCCTTCCGTGATGATGACTCCGGACAGGTGGTACATGCCCGTGTACGGGATAGTAATGGTGTTATTGATCTCAACCGTGGCGCCGGGAGCCAGCCTGGGGATATTGTTCGCATACCAAGGGATCACTTGATGAGAATGTTCCGGGTGCGTGGATATGTTTTTAACCAGCATGGCCCAGGAACAAGCTTTGGACGGAGCAGCCGCGCCCGCGTTCCCGATCGTCACCTTGATCTGGATCATATCTTTACCGACCCGCGGAAGCGAGGGATCGAGTTTGACGCTTTTTACATAGAGGTCCGCCGTCAGTTTTTTCGGAACGACCTTAGGAATTTCAATTCTTTGAACGGCTTTCGGTGGAGCGCCAACCACAATCCCCGGTAACAATAATGCAATGAAAATTACAGACACTAAAAACGTCAATCGCCTCATGCTGACTCTCCTTGAAAAATGGTGGACCGCCTGTTTTCCCGGTCTATACGAAAAAAGGTTCTCCCCATATGATCTTAATTTAGAGTGGGGCTCTTTATTAAAAAGGTTCACTTAACCTTATGTTTGCATAAAAAATGAATGTTTTTGTTTAAAATATGTAATCGTACTATATGCTACCGCAGGTGGATACTATTGCCGAAGTAGCCGCGCAACCTTTAGGCTGCATTATTTCGCAGGCTAATCACGCGCCGCGCGTGACTGCGGCTACCATAAAAAATAAGCAACTTTGGGGGAATAATTATCCCCTATCGAATACTTTAGGCACTTTAGCTCACTTTTAACTTTAGGCACTTCTGTTATCCCTCTCTGCCTATACTAATGGGACAAAAAAGTGTACCGTATTATAACTCACAAAGCAGGGCGAGAAAGGTCCCATTATATGACACTTAAGGTTATTAAGACACCCGAAGCGACAGGAACGAAGGGAGGCCGGAGGCCGACCGAAGTTCCTGTCTTGGAACAGCAAACCCCTGATCCCG
>RPPU01000017.1 GCA_003819975.1 Desulfobacteraceae bacterium | reverse complement strand
GAGCTGCCAAAGCAACGCCCGCAACTAAAAACGCGCAAATGCAAAACAGAATTCCAATCTTCTTTAACATTCTCCTCCTCCTTCGTTTAGTGGTTTAATTAAACCCCTCAAGGGGCCCTAACACCTTTTATAAAGTTCAAATTTTTATCCAAAATCCTCTTTATTGTCAATATAAAAATTACTTAATAAGATATTGTTATCAGATATAAAAGCTAATGTTTTCAATCATTTTTAGTCATTCATATAAACATGATAACCAATATACTGACCCAGCAAATTCAAGCCTTGACACTCACTTCAGCGGTCCTTTGCATAAACTCATCTAATATATGATAAAGCCTGTAAAGACTATCTATATTTATATGCTCATTCCGGGCATGGGCGGTAAAATCGCCATCCGCGCCCCAAACAATGCCTTTGATGTCATGGTTTGCTAAAAAACGGGCATCACTCGCCCCATGTTCGAAATCGAGCCGGGAATCCTTAGCGATTTTTAACAAAAAATTCAAATAAGGTGACTGGCCACCTTCAAAAAGAGGTTCCTTCTCTTCAACCAATAATTCAGATTTGATCGATTTGCGGATTTTTTGGATCAATTCATCCGGATTATCCGTTTCTATATAGCGGATGTCCAGTATGGCTTCAGCCTGGTCAGGCACTTGGTTGGAAGATTCGCCCCCTTTGATCCAGCCGAGGTTTAAAGTCCGGTGCCAATGATCCGGTTGTTGCTCCTGAAAAAAGGTCTGCACCACGCCATAATCCGCGATTAGCTTTTCAATAGCATTTTCACCCAGCCACGGTCTGGAACCATGCGCTGCCCTGCCCTTGCTTATCAGGCGCAATCTAAGAATACCTTTTTCCCGAATAATGATCCTGCCGACATCTCCGCCGTCCAAGGCAATACAAAAGTCCGATCTAATGCCTTTTAATGTCTCCTTGGCGCCCCATTCGCCGCCGGTCTCTTCATCTCCGGTTAAAATGATTCCGAAAGGCAGATCTTTCTGGTGTTTATTTTGTTTTTTTAAACGATTGCAATGCTCTTTAAATAGGACTAAAGACAAAGCCACGGCATATTTATCGTCGAGGCTGCCGCGCCCGAAAAGCATGCCCTCTTTCTCATAGGGGTCGAAAAGCTCATCCGCGCCGTGGACTACGTCAAAATGAGACATTAAAAGCAAGGGCGCAAATCCCGGCCGGGGCAAAGCGACAATGGAGGGGATACCGTTATGTTCGCAGCGCTGATATTCCAACTCATGTTTCTGCAAATAGTTCTCAATGAAATCAGCGCAGGCTTTGATCGCATCAGGATTGGAATGAACGGATCTAAACCGAATGAGGTCTTTGGTTAAATGAACAATCTCTTCCATGAAACACCGTAACCTGAAAAAATGGGTTATCGAGAGAGCACACCGTCTCCAAAAAAAACTGAAAAAATTTTAGTGTTGCAGGACTTTGCTCAAAAACAGTTTGGTGCGATCCTGATCCGGATTTCCAAAGACCTTTTCGGGCGGTCCTTCTTCAACGATCATCCCTTCATCCATAAAAATAATGCGATTGGCGGCTGCGCGCGAAAAACCCATTTCATGGGAAACCACCACCATAGTCATGCCTTCTTTGGCCAAGTCCAGCATAACATCCAAAACTTCCTTGATCATCTCCGGATCCAGGGCGCTGGTCGGCTCGTCAAACAACATGATTTTAGGACTCATGGCCAAAGCCCGGGCAATGGCCACGCGTTGTTGTTGACCGCCGGACAATTGGATTGGATAAGACTCGGCTTTTTCCGGAATACCGACTTTTTTAAGTAATGCCTCGGCAATTGCCCGTGCTTCTTCGGAAGAACGTTTACGCACAACTTTCTGGGCCAACATCAGATTATCAATGGCGGTAAGATGGGGGAAAAGATTAAAGGATTGAAAAACCATGCCGACTTCGCGGCGCACGGCATTGATATTTTCGGCATTATCAAGAGGGATGCCGTCAACTACAATCCGGCCTTGATCATATTCTTCCAAACGATTAATACAGCGCAACAGGGTGGATTTACCCGAACCGGACGGACCCACAATCACCACCACTTCGCCTTTCCGAATATTTAAGTTTATCCCTCTTAGGGCATGAACTTTTTTAAAATATTTATGAACATCTTCTATCTGGATGATAGATTCTTGCATATGATTACCTCTCAAACTTGGTCTTTTTTTCAATGAAGGATACTATGCGGGCGGAGAACAGCGTCATAATTAAATACAACAAAGCGATCATTGTCCAAGTCGAAATGGGATTAAACTGGGCGGATGAAAACTCTCGACCACGACGAGTCATATCAGCTACTGCAACAACACTAACCAAGGACGAATCCTTCAGAAGAGCGGTAAATTCATTGCCGACCGGGGGCAGAATCACGCGAATAGCCTGAGGCAAGATCACATAGCGCATGGCTTGGAAATAAGTCATGCCCTGGCTACGCGCCGCTTCCATCTGACCTTTAGGAATACTTTGAATACCGGCGCGGTAGATCTCGCTCATATAAGCGCCATAACAAAACACAAGGCCTATGATGGCCATTAGATAGGCATTCGCTAAATAATTGGCAGCATAAGACCAATGAATCCAGCGCCCGAATGACTGAAATATAACGGGAAAAGCAAAATACCACCACATCAATTGAACCAATAATGGAATGCCGCGTACGATCTCAACGTATAGGGTGGAGACTCCATAAATTGCTTTATTGTTCGACAGTCGTCCCATTCCGCCTATAATACCCGCAAATATAACAAGCACAAAAGAGCCTAATGTGATAAAGACCGTAACGAAAATACCACTTTCGAAAAAACCGTTAATCCAACTGGAAAAATTTGTCCAATTGAAGAAAGGGTGTTTAGGAATAAATACCTTGAAGTCACCCACAAATTTAAAAATACGCCCGAAAGGGTCAGGCCATGCGGTCACGAGCAAGACCGTCAAACCAACCACCAACGCTACTAACCACCACCAGGCATCAAGACGAGCGCCCGGTTCTGTGCCGGGAACGCCAGTCAACTGTTTTTGATCGGTTTTGGATTTCGATTGTGCTTCCATATATCCTCTTAAAAAAATTTGCGAGGCCCGAAAAAGCGCCTCGCATCAAGAATTCTAATTCATTACTTTTTGATCTTCAGCCATTTTTCCATTAATTTTTCAATGGTGCCTTCTTTTTTAACGGCTGCCAGGCCTTCATTGATCTTCTTCAACAGTTCGGCGTTTTTATTGCAAACCACGATGCCGTAATATTCTTCGGTAAACACGGGACCCACGGTTTTGAGTTTATCCGAGTTTTTGCCTACATAACCAAGGGCAAGGGGATTATCGGCGATGACAGCGGCGATCTGCCCGTTCATCAAGTCCTGGAAAGCCAAACCCACATCGTCATAGGTCTTCAGAGTCGCGCCCTGGATTTTACCCACTTCCATCGCACCGGTGGTGCCGATCTGGGCGCCCACGGTTTTTCCGGTTAATTGATCTTTGCTCGTAATTTCAGCATCATCAAACTTAACGGTCACAACCTGACCGGCGGCAAAATACGGTTCGGAAAAATTCATTGATTTTTTGCGTTCATCGGTAATGGTAATGGATGAAATCGCAGCATCATACTGACATCCGGCAATGCCGGCCAGAAGCGGGTCAAAAGCCACATTAATGAATTCGATTTCAATACCGGCTTTTTGAGCAATGGCATTGAACAGGTCGATATCAAAACCTTCAATGGCTTTGCTTTGTTCGTTCACGGACTCAAAAGGCGGCCAGGTGGCATCCGTGGCCACTCTTACTTTAACCGGTTTTTTCGCACAACCGCCGACTACCAAGCCGACAACCAACAATCCGAGCAGGGCAAACAATAATACACGTTTCATCTCTTCCTCCTTGAAAAATATTTATGGTTTAGTTTGAAAATATAGCACGAGACTGATGAACAGAACGAAAAATCTTGTCCCGCAACCACCTCCCTTCTCTTAGGAGTCCGGACATTCTGTTTCTAACTTGGCAGTTGAGTCGAAATTCCTGATAATAAAAACCTTAAGCCGGCTCGTTATTCGACTTTCCAAGGAAACGGTTTTTGCCCCTCCCTCCCATCAATAAAAAGCGATTAACCGACAACCTGCATATCCTTCATAGGGTTATTGATCTTATCCCCTGTTTTGGAATAGGCGCTTAACTCAACCATATCGACATGGGGATTTCGAAAAATAGACCTTTTAAAAATTTACGATTCGATTCTCAAGGTTCCTTGCTGTTAAAGTGTATTTTTAGAAATCCCGGGTTGTCGATAAGGAAAAAAATAATAATCAACCGGCCCCTATCGTACGAATTTTTTCCGGCGCTTTACACTGGAACTCCTGTTCCAGTCGGCCGGAATTCATGTTTTTTTGTTCCTGCAAAAAAACATTTAGGCCCTTAATAACAGGCTTCTATCATGAATCGAGACTTGAAAGGTCGTTTTATAATAGGCTAAACTCATTTGTCAAGCTGTAAGACTTTTATATAAATGAAAAGATTTGATTTAATTCTTAATTTAACTATTTCTTTTCTTTCTAACCTCTGTATATTTTGTATATTTTAAAAATGGGTCCTATCCTATTGACTATGCATTACTTTTTGAGCACACCTCAGAAATGACCGGGAATCCGAAAAGGCTTATTTTGCATTTAAAAACAAATACATATATCGTTTCCCTATCCGATCACGCATTGACTTAATTGGATAGAGCAAGTATCATGACCCTAAAGGTATAAAAAATGATTGAAGCGGAATATAATGTAAAATATTCAAACCTGCGCATTCTTAAGAGCATACAGGAATATCTGAAAAATGATGGCGCTTCAGCGACAGCCGTTTATCCTATTAATGTACCGGATGACCTACTCTATCAAGTTTTGAAATTACACGGGGCGGAAAAGGCCGATAATTTGATCCATTATATTTTCAAGATCGGGCTGAACATCTGGAGTGAAAAAATATTCAGTGAGGTGTTTGGATCTCAAAAAGACCTGGAAGAATTTATTGAGATTGTCAAAAGAAAAGCCAAAGAACAACCTTGAGTTACAAACAAATCCGAGTTGTTTCAATGGATTTGTTTCACCCCTTTCCATTTCTTAATGTTTTAGTCAATCAATAGAAGTCATTGGCTTTAATATACATAGGAGCCGGTATCGAGGCGATTTCTTGACACTCTAGGACATCATAACTATGTTGTTTTTTGGCACGAATTCTGCAATTTATTTTTATGCGGTCTTTTGCCATTATCAATGCCATGAATCGATAATAAGCTCCAGGCGTTGTCTGACGGAGATTTAACGCGAAAGACAAGGTTTACTCGATGGCAACATTTTAGCCTAACAGGGCTGTAAGGGCGACCGGCCTGTCGTTCTTACCTGCATCGATAACTTTTCGTCTATTTTTAGGATTAAGTGCCTAAATGTTTTTTTATAGGAACAAAAAAACATGAATTCCGGCCGACTGGAACAGGAGTTCCAGTGTAAAGCGCCGGAATAAGCCCGTACGACGGTAAGCCAATATACTAATCTATTTTTGCCTATCGACAACCCGGGATTTCTAAAAATACACTTTATCAGCAACGGCTCTGGAGAATCGAATCGTAAAATTCCAAAAGGCTGATTTTTAGAAATCCCCATGTCGATATTGTGGAACTAAGCGTCTAAGAATTCACAATCTTTGATTATGATGTTGACAGTGCCTGTGGTTTTTTAATAATATTCGCCGCTTTTGATATACTCATGGTTTACAAAGGAATGGTATAAATTTTATTTAAATTAAGCTATATATATTAAAATCATCTTTTTGGTATATTTTTGTTTTTATTGCTGATAGATTTTAGCAACTATATTTTAAACATAGATAGCTAAAAATAAATTTAACTAAATATAAAGGAATTTAATAAACAATAATGAAAACAAACATTGAAGAAATCAACTCCGTTAAAAAACGCTTAACCGTTGAAATCGATGCCGCTGATGTTGATAAGAAATTTGCGGAAGCTTACCAAATAGTTAAAAAAAATGCCACTTTGCCCGGATTTAGAAAAGGCAAGATACCTCAAAAGTTAGTGGAACAATATTTCAGCGATCGGGTCCAGGAAAACGTTACTAAAGATTTGGTTAACGAAACCCTGCCCAAAGCGCTTGAAGAAACCAAAACCTATCCGATTAATACCCCGATGATTGAAAATGTAACGATCAAAAAAGGGGAAACCTTTCATTATACCGCCCTTATGGAAGTCCGCCCCATATTCGAGCTAAAGGACTACAAAGGCCTGGAGCTTGAAAAAGAAATCGTCAAAGTCACCGACGAAGAGGTCGGCCGCCAGCTTGAAGAAATTCGCCGCATGAACGGTAAACTTAAAAATATGGAAGAGACCTACGCCATTCAACCGAAGGATATCGCCATTCTGCAATATGAAGGTTTTGAAAACGGTCTGCCTCTTCCTGAAATGAAAGCAGACCAATTCATGTTTCAGATGGGAAACAACCCGTTCCCGCCCGATTTTGAAAAAGGCTTGATCGGCTTGAAAGCGGGCGCACAGACCGAAATCAAGATTGATTTCCCTAAAGATCACCCGCACCTTGCCGGTAAAAACGTACTTTTTAAGGTTAAAGTGCTTGAAGTTAAAACCTTGGACCTTCCGGAATTGAACAACGATTTCGTGCAGACCTTGGGCGCCGATTTGCAGGATGTCGAAGGCTTGAAAGCACGCATCAAGGAACAGATGATCGCCCGGGAAGAAGACCGCACCGATAAAGAACTGAAACAGCGTCTGCTGAACAAGATCGCCGGAACCGTCCAATTCGATTTGCCGGAAAGTTTGGTGGAATCCGAAGTTGAACAGGCCCTGGAAAATCTGAAACGCACCTTGACCCGCTCGGGTTCCAGCATGGAAAAATCCGGTTTACATGAAGAGCATCTCAGAAGCGAAATGCGGCCCGGCTCGGAAAAAAGAGTCAAGAATTTTCTGATTCTGGCCGAGATCGCCCAAAAAGACGATATTCGCGTTGAAGAAAAAGACCTGGACGAAAGTTTTGAGCAAATGGCCAAAAGCATGAACCAAGACCCGAAGGTTGTGCGCCAGTTTTACGAATCCCAAAACATGGTCACCCCGTTCCGGGTCAGACTGCTCGAAGAAAAGACCTTAAAATACCTGTTGGAAAACGCCAAAATCAAGGAAGTGGAAGCAGCTAAAGTAACACGGGAAGAATAACCCTATTATCAGAAAGCGGAAAAAAGTATGTTGATACCCATGGTTATTGAACAATCCAGCCGCGGCGAGCGGGCTTATGACATTTATTCGCTGCTTTTGAAACAGCGCATTATTTTCGTGGGTGAACAGGTCCATGACGGCATGGCCAATACCATCATCGCCCAGATGCTTTACTTGGAATCCGAAGATCCGGACAAAGACATCAACTTCTATATCAATTCGCCGGGCGGGTCGGTTACGGCGGGCCTGGCGATTTACGACACCATGCAATATATCCGGTCTCCGATCACCACCATCTGCATGGGACAGGCCGCCAGTATGGGAGCTTTATTGCTGGCGGCCGGCGCCAAGGGTAAACGCTATGCCCTGCCCCATTCGCGGATCATGATTCATCAACCTCTGGGCGGCGTGCAAGGCCAGGCCACGGATATCGATATCCAGGCCCGCGAAATTCTGAAAATCAAAAAAATGATCAATGAAATTCTCTCCAGACATACCGGACAGGAGTTCGAAAAAATTTCCAAAGACACGGAACGGGACTTTTTTATGGACGCCGAAGAAGCCTTAAAATACGGCTTGATCGATAAGGTTATTGCTAAAAGAGAAGTTCAAAAGGAAACCGAAAAGTAAGAGGTGCCTATGCCGAAAAAAGATGAAGAGCTTTTGTGTTCGTTTTGCGGAAAAGGCCAGGATGAAGTTAAAAAACTGATTGCGGGTCCGTCGGTCTATATATGTGATGAATGCATCCAGCTCTGCAATGAAATTATTTTGGAAGAATATGGGGATGAGGCCGATCATGAAACGCTCTCCAAACTCCCCAAGCCGCACGAAATCAAATCGATTTTGGACCAATATGTCATCGGCCAGGACAAAGCCAAACGAATTCTTTCCGTGGCCGTGCATAATCATTATAAGCGCATCAATACCAAAATGGATATGGAAGGGGTTGAAATCCAGAAGAGCAACATCTTATTGATCGGCCCTACCGGTTCGGGCAAAACCCTGTTGGCCCAGACTCTGGCCCGGATTCTTAAAGTTCCTTTCACCATCGCCGACGCCACTACTTTGACCGAAGCCGGTTATGTGGGCGAAGATGTTGAAAACATCATCCTCAATCTGGTGCAGGCCGCGGATTGGGATATCGAATCCGCGATCAAAGGGATCGTCTATGTAGACGAAATCGATAAAATCGCCCGCAAATCGGACAGCCCTTCCATCACCCGTGATGTCTCCGGTGAAGGCGTGCAGGAAGCGCTTTTAAAAATTCTGGAAGGCACCATGGCCAGCATCCCTCCCAAAGGCGGCCGCAAACATCCGCAACAGGATTTCATTAAGGTGGATACCAACAATATCCTGTTTATCTGCGGCGGCACGTTCAACGGCCTTGAAAAAATAATCGGCAGCCGGTTGGGCAGCAAATCTTTGGGTTTTGAAGCGGACATCCAGAACAAACAGGATGAAAATCTGGATGAAATCAGGGCTATGGCCCAACCGGAGGACCTGGTCAAATTCGGACTGATCCCGGAATTTGTCGGCCGTTTGCCGATTGTGGCCTCATTGAACAACCTGGGGCTGGATGCCTTGATCCAGATTTTAACCGAACCCAAAAACTCGCTGGTCAAGCAGTATCGTAAGCTTTTTGAACTCGAAGGGGTGCGCTTAAAATTCACCAACGAGGCCCTGCATGCCGTCGCCCAAAACGCCATTCAACGCAAATCGGGCGCGCGCGGTTTGCGGGCCATCATGGAAAGCATTATGCTCGATATCATGTACGATATCCCCACCCTGAACAATGTCAGGGAATGCGTGATCGGCGAAGATGTCATCACGCGCAATGAATCTCCTCTTCTACTCTATGAAAATCAGGCAGGTTACGCTTAAATTATGTTTAATCTTAATAAAAAAAATCCGAGTGACATCGGTTTTGGGGAACTGGCCCAATACCCTCTGCTCCCTTTAAGGGATGTGGTCGTTTTCCCCAATATGGTCGTGCCTCTTTTTGTCGGCCGCGATAAATCCATCAAGGCCTTGGAATTCGCCATGTCCCGCGAAAAGGAAATTTTCCTTTCCGCCCAAAAAGACGCCAAAGTGGATAACCCGGGCCCAAAAGACATTTTTCCTTTCGGCACCTTGGGCAATGTGCTGCAACTTTTGCGTTTGCCGGACGGGACCGTCAAAGCCCTGATTGAAGGCAAGCAACGCGCCGTCGTTGAAGAATTCACCGAGGACCATGAATTCTTCATGGTGCATGTCCGCAAGATCCCCACTGAATTTCAGATGAGCATCGAAACCAAGGCGGTGGTGCGGGCCGTTTGCGAAAGCTTTGATGAATACGCCCGACTGAATGAAAAAATCGGCAAGGACTTGGTCGCCACGATTACCGCCATTGACGATCCTTCCCGCTTATCCGACACCATTGCCGCCCATTTGATCCTGCGGGTTCAGGACAAGCAGGAAATTCTTGAGATAGAAGACGTCAGTCTGCGCCTGGAAAGACTCTTCGAAAAAATCCGCGCCGAGATCGACATCATCAAGCTGGAGAACCGCCTCAAAACCAGGGTCAAAAAGCAGATGGAGAAGACCCAAAAAGATTATTACCTCAACGAGCAGATGCGGGCGATTCAGAAAGAGATGGGCGCCAAGGACGATTTCAAGGCCGAGTTGGACGAACTCGAAAGAAAGATCAAGAAAAAAAGACTTCCCAAAGAAGCCCATACCCGGATTTGGCAGGAATTCAAGAAACTTAAAATGATGTCACCCATGTCGGCTGAAGCGACCGTGGTGCGCAATTATATCGACTGGATCATCGGCTTGCCCTGGCATGAACGCACCAAAGACAAGCTGGACATTGTCGAAGCTGAAAAAATCCTGGAAGAAGATCATTACGGCCTCAGCAAGCCCAAGGAAAGAATTCTGGAATATCTGGCGGTCCAAGGACTTATTAAAAAGATCAAAGGACCGATACTGTGTCTGGTCGGCCCTCCGGGTGTGGGCAAAACCTCGCTGGCCAAATCCATTGCCCGGTCCACCAACCGCAACTTTGTACGCCTCTCCTTGGGCGGTGTCCGGGACGAAGCGGAGATCCGCGGGCACCGGCGGACTTATATCGGCGCTTTGCCCGGTAAAATCATTCAATACCTGCGCAAAGCCAAATCCAACAATCCGGTCTTCTGTCTGGATGAAGTGGACAAAATGAGCACCGACTTCCGGGGCGACCCTTCGGCCGCCTTGCTGGAAGTATTGGACCCGGAACAGAATGTGGCCTTTAACGACCATTACCTGGATCTGGACTATGATCTTTCGGAAGTGCTCTTTATCACGACCGCCAACAATTTGCACAACATTCCCCTGCCCTTGCAGGACCGCATGGAAATCATCCGGCTGCCGGGCTATACGGAGCTTGAAAAGCAAAAAATCGCCCAACAATTTCTGATCAAAAAGCAAATCGAACAAAACGGTCTCAAGCCCGAAAATATCGCGATCTCCGACAATGCCGTTTTGACCGTCATCCGTAATTACACCCGCGAAGCCGGCGTCCGTAATTTGGAGCGGGAGATCTCTTCCATCTGCCGCAAGGTGGCCAGAGAAGTTCTGAAAAACGGGCGGGAAACCAAAATCGACATCAGCTCCGGCTTGGTTGAAAAATATCTGGGCGTGCCCAAATTCCGTTTCGGCCGGACTGAAGAAAAGGATCAGATCGGCGTGACCACCGGCCTGGCCTGGACCGATGTCGGCGGCGAGTTGCTTCAGATTGAAACCGCGATTATGCCGGGCAAAGGCAGTCTGGTTTTAACCGGTAAATTGGGTGAAGTCATGCAGGAGTCGGCCCAGGCTGCTTTGAGTTATGTCCGCTCACGGGCCAGACAATTAAGGCTGCCGGATAATTTTTATGAAAAATTGGACATTCATATTCATATTCCCGAAGGCGCCATTCCCAAGGACGGTCCTTCCGCGGGCATCACTCTGGCTACATCCATTATTTCAGCCCTGATCCGTAAACTGGTCAATCGCAATCTGGCCATGACGGGCGAAATTACCCTGCGCGGCCGGGTGTTGCCGATCGGTGGATTAAAGGAAAAACTTCTGGCCGCCCACCGGGCCTTGATTACCAAGGTATTGATTCCGGCCGAAAACGAGAAAGATCTTGAAGAAATTCCCAAAAAAGTGCTGAAAAAGATCGAAATCGTCCTCGTCACGCATATGGACGAGGTCTTGAAACATGCCTTGATCCTGGCGGAGGGTGAGGAACTTTTTGCGCCTGTAGATGAATGTCAGCCATTCTGCATCGAACTGGCCAAGGAAGCCAAACCCGTTGTCATTCCGGAAGTGACCGCCCATTGAACCCGGTCATAAAAATGAGGGGAAATAAATCACGATTTATTTCCCTTTTATTTTGGCTCCGGAATATCTCCAAAATAGAAACTATCAAAAAAGGCCGTAACTGAGCCCATTATTTTTTTAAAACAACATTTTTGAGATATCCTCTTGACAAAAGAGGGTGACTCGGATAGTAATTTATATCTTTCAATTGGGCGGATAGCTCAGTTGGGAGAGCATCGGCCTTACAAGCCGAGGGTCGCAGGTTCAAATCCTGTTCCGCCTACCATGCGGGGACGTAGTTCAGTTGGTTAGAACGCCGGCCTGTCACGTCGGAGGTCGCGAGTTCAAGTCTCGTCGTCCCCGCCATTTGGAATCAAAAAGGAGTTCGGATCATTTTCCGGCTCCTTTTTTCTTTTGGGATCATCGTTATAATGATTTATAGGTATTTCGGTAGACGGAATTTCGACTTCCGGCTCCCTGAGTTGTTAAAAAGATTTTACAACTTGGATTGCCCGATCGAGAAAAAAACAACAGCCAACAGCGATAGACCCATTGCAAACTTATGGTACATATTGACCGGTTCTTTAAGCCAGAAAATGCCCACAATAATCGTGGTTGTGATAATGGACAATACGGCATACAAAACATATTGAACGGCGCCGTATCGGGAATAAAGCAGGTTGAAACCGACGTATGTCAAAAAAAGCCCGGTCCCGCTCAACAAGGCGGCTCTCCAATGGTTCTTCAGCAGCGATCCGATATATAGGGGTCCGACCAGAGGCGCAAAAATCAGGGAAAACAGGACCGCAATGACGGCGGAAAACCCGACAAATAGAAGGCCGTTTTCCATACCTGCGGACTTTTTTTGACCCAACGCAAACAGGGCATTCCCGATCGCCGCAATGGTCGCGAATAAAATCGGCATAAGACTATTCATTCTTGGAACCTCGCTTGATCATTACCCTTTTTTTATCACGGATGGACAAAAAAAACAATGCTGGCCTGATCTTATTGAAATCATCCTTGACCCCGAATAGTATTTTTGTATATTTTATTTATTGAATCATTAAGGAAAAACCATGCCACTCAATGTCGATATCCATGTCCACTCCAACCATTCGGTCGATTCAAAGACTCCGCTCAATGAAATGTGCCGGGTTGCGGTTCAAAAAGGTTTTAAATATATCTGTTTCACGGATCATTTTGACATGAATCCGCATGATGACGGATACAACTTCTACAATTATGAAAAATATTTGAGTGATTTTAACCGGGCCCGGGAACAATACGCCGCGGATCTGACTGTTTTAAAAGGCATTGAATTCGGCGAGCCCCATCGCTACCCGCAACTGTTTGAAACCACCCTTAAAAACGGATATGACTTTGTGCTCGGCGGCGTGCATTGGCTGGGAAAAAATTGGGTCGGCGAAAAAGCTTTTCAGGAAAAATACAGTATTCAAGAGATGTATGAAATCCATTATAAAGAGATCTTGGCGGCCGTGCAATTCGGCGGTTTCGATTCCCTGGCCCATATTGATTTTCCCAAGCGCTATTTGCCGGGGCAATATGAACCGATCGCGGAATTGAATGCCATCCTGAAAGAATTGGTGAAACAAAACATCGCCTTGGAATTGAACAGTTCTCCGGTTCGCAGAGGATTATCTGAAATCTTTCCCAGCAAAACGATTCTGGACTTGTACATCAAAAACAACGGCCGCAAGATCACGGTCGGTTCAGACGCGCATTTTCCAGATCACATCGGCGCGGATTTCGACCGCGTGCAGGAACACATCCGGGATTACGGGTTAAAGAATGTCATTTACATTAATCGTAAAGAAACCGTAATAAATGGAGAAGAAAAAGCATGAAAAGTTTTGTGGATATGGGTGTTTTTCAAATTACCGGCCAGAATTCGGCCGAAGAATATTCCTGGGGCGGCGCGTTCAACACCGGTTCCCGCATGAAAACCGCTTCCATTACCATGAAATTGCAGTATCAAATTAGATGATTTGATAAACTAATACGATTTCACGGGCAGGATAGGCAGGCCCTCAACGAAAATGTCGAATAACGAACAATGAAGGTCGACTCCCCGGTTCATTTTGATATTCGATATTCAGTGTTCGATATTCATTATTCGTTTTTTTATCCCTTAAAATACCCCTTGGGAACCACCACAATTCCCCGGGGCGTCACCACAAACTGCTTGCGGTCCTCGACCGGATTGAAACCGATCTTGGTATTGGGCGGGATAATATTATTTTTGTCGATAATGGCTTTTTTGATCCGGCAATGGCGGCCGACGACCACGCCGTCCAGGATCACGGATTCATCGATCTCGGTCCAGCTGCGCACCGCCACATAAGGCGAAAGCACGGAATTACGCACGATGCCGCTGATAATGCTGCCCTGGGCCACCAGCGAATCCAGGGCCTTGCCGACCCGGCTGTTCTCCTCGCGTTCATTGGCAAACACGAATTTCGCCGGCGGCGCAATGACTTGATTGGTGTGAATGGGCCAACGCCGGCCGTAGAGATTGAAATATGGGTCCACGCCGGTCAGGTCCATATTGGCGTTCCAATAGGCGTCCAGGGTTCCGACATCGCGCCAGTAGGATGAATCGCGGGTATCCGGCTCGAGCCAAAGTTCCCTTCCGCCCTCTTCAGAGGTAATATAGACATAATCCGCAATGCGGTTCAGTTTGCGATAAGGATAGGCATAGACGCGGTGGGCCTGCAAAGAAGGCGGAATGATATCTTTGCCGAAATCATCCTCATTCCCGGCTTTTAAAATCTTGATCAACGTTTCTGTTTTGAACAGATAGATCCCCATGGAGCCCAGAATATGATTGGGATCGCCCGGAATAGTCCGGACCTCTGTTTTCGGTTTTTCCCAAAAACCCTGGATCCGGAAATCTTCATCCACTTCCGCCACGCCCAATTGGGGCGCCAATTCTTTGTCTGTCTCCAGCAGCGAGATCGTGATATCGGCGTTTTTCTCTTCGTGGTATTTCACAAAAAGAGTGTAATCCATTTTATAAATATGATCGCCGGACAGGATCAGCACATGCCGCGGTCGAAACCGTTCGATCAGGTAAAGGTTCTGACGAATGGAATCGGCCGTGCCCCGGTACCAATCCGAGCCCGTGCGCTGTTGGGGCGGTACCACCTTCAAAAAATGGCCGATTTTAGAACTGAAGATGTTCCAGCCCTCTTCCAGATGATCGTTCAGCGATTGGGATTTATACTGGGGCAGCACGATAATCTTGAAAATCTGGGAATTGACGCAATTGCTCAGGGTAAAATCGATCAGCCGGTATGTGCCGCCGAAGGGAACCGCCGGTTTGGTGCGTTCCTGGGTGAGCGGCATCAGCCGCTCCCCTCTTCCACCGGCCATGACAAAAGCAAGAATGTCTTTCATTGCTCTTGATCCTTTCCTAAAAATGTGTTTTCCCGGAATACAGACTTTTTTTCTTTGAACAGGGGGTTACAACGAATTGTTTGAATACAGCCTTTGATTTAAATTATATGAAAATGAAGGGCCTATGTCAAGGCGGCAATCGATTATCTCATTGATTTCTCAATTAAATCAGATTTGCTTCCATGACGATCAGATCGGATGCTTCAGTCTGAAAGCCATAACGAAAAAACTCGGCTTGCATCTCTGTGGCCGAACCAGGAATATAACAGCTCAAACTCTCAACGCCGCTATGCATCCCGGTCTGCAGGGCAAAGGAGAGGCAGGCGCTCAAGTCTCCACCGAGGATACCGATATGGAGCGTCTGTTGCGGCATAAAGCGGGCGCCCAGCATGATTGTGCTTTGGGTGATGGGATCATGATAAAGCTGACCTTGGCTGGCCAAATAAGCGGCCAGGACCGGAGTGAGGGCATAAAAAGTGCGGTTGATCACTAAAAATCCCTGCCAGGGGTCCAGATAATCCATAAACAGTTTTTTGGCCAGATCGGGTTCGTTCACAGGCTGAAAAGCAGCCGGCGCCGGTTGGAGCATACCGGGTTGGCAGGAGTATTTGAAACCGCGATAGGTTCCGGCGATCGCAAAACCGAATTTCTCGGCCAACCCTTTGCTGGCCTGGTTATGGATGCCGGTGTACATGCGCAGGGTCCTGATCTTTTTGGCACGAGCGATTTCGAGAAACCGCTGGTAAAATTCTTTGCCGATCCCTTGCCCCTTTTTATCCGGAATGACCCGCAGGGTTTCGAGCCAGGCCGAACCGTCCGGCAAAATTGTGAATTTCCCGCAAGCAACCAAATGCCCCTCTGCTTCGGCCACGATGAATTCACCCTCTGCATCGTTCAAAAACAAATCAAAGACAAAGGGAAGATAGAGAAGACCGGGGGTGGCCTTTTTTTCAATTTCCAAAATTTCATGACGGTCGCCGAATCGGGCTTTACGGAGAATGATCGACATAAGCGGTTTCTTTCTGAGTGAACCAGGAGCCGGGTCAACCCGGTTTTTCCATGCTTTTTATAGGTGAGATTGGTTTATGGATTTCTTCACTTTCTCATAGTCAAGGCCAAAATCGGCAAGCATAAGGCTCGCGGCTGAATCGGCATCGGCTAATAGGGCCAAGAACAGGTGTTCGAAACCTACGGATTCATGATTCAAGGCTTGAGCTTCTTTGGCGGCCGAATCAAGGACCCTTTTAGTCTGCGGAGTGAGTGGCAACTCTGAATTCCGGGTTATACCAATGCCGCCTGCTGCGGCAAGACCTTTTTCAATATTCCCGGCTAAGGCTTCGGGATCGATTCCCATATTCCATATCCAAGTCCGAGCCGCGCCATCATCTGTCTTAAACACTCCTAAAAGCAAATGTTCCGTGCCCACAAAATCATTATGTAACTTAACGGCTTCTTCTTGCGCGATCTCGATTGCTTTTTTCATTGAATCTGTAAACAGGTTGTTCATAATAAGCATTCGGTCTCCTTTTGATAACAATAAGGGCTCATTTTCATGTTATACCGTATCGTACTGAAACTCAAGAGGGCCCGCCAATCTGATCCGTTACCCAAGCCCTGTTTGCATCCCGCAATACATTTGCTTTCCACATAGATAGCGGGATTAAGTCTTCTCTTTTTTCAGATATTTCTGAGGATTCGCCATGAAGTTTTTATAAATTTTATAATGTTCCGAAGCCCGGTACTCGATTTCTTTTACAAACGTCTCGTTAAAACTCAAGATTTTTGCGTGTGGACAAGCCGTGAGAATCGGAGAATGCGTGGCAATAATGAATTGAGCGTGTTTCTCCTGCCCAATTTCATTTAAAAGTTTCAGCAGTTCCAATTGACTGCGCGCGGAAAGCGCCGTTTCCGGTTCGTCTAAAAGATAAAGCCCGCGTATTTTATAGCGCGCTTTGAAAAAGGACATTAGGGATTGACCGTGCGATCGGGTCAACAAGGATTTGCAGCCAAAGTAGTCGAACATCTTCGGATCCTGCACGGCCCATTCTTCAAGGAACTGCGAAAAATCCCGAAACAGCTCTCCGGAAAAAAAGGCTCCCGGTATCGGACTCTGAGTCCACTCTGCCGCAATAAATTTATAAAGATCTTTTTCATAAGGATTGACTTGGAAACGGGAGCCCTCTTCGTTTTGCCAGATGTGAATACCGCATGTGCGGGCAATGGCTTCCAGCAGGGTCGACTTCCCGGTGCCGTTCTCCCCTATAAAAAAAGTCACGGGCGCAACAAAATCGATGGTTTTGGTTCGCTGGAAAATCTCGAGATTGAATGGGTAATAGCCGTGGGTTCCGTATTGTTCGGCAAAAAGCCTGATCCTTTTCAAATGCATGTCAATATCGCCTCTCCTAAATCATCTCTTTGCTTTTACGTCTGGACTTGGGTTTATCAATGAAATGCGGCTTGACCTATTTAATACCCAAAAATGTCGTTCTAAGATCAAATATCATGCCTATTACCTTTATTACCCAATGTGTTAGCTTGGCCCGACCCTAAAGCACTGCCCAGCACCAAGTTCGACTACACTATTTATAAGCTTATTCGATACCTTCGAAGAAAACGCTTGCCTTGATCATACATTTCATGAGCTTTGGAAACGCGCACAGTTTCGATATACTTTCCTCCAACCATCTCACAAGTTCGCCGAGATGGGATATTTTTCGGATCAACGGTCAGCCAAACTGCACTCAAACCATGTGCTCGGGCGAGAGAGAAAATCAATTGGCAGCTTTGAGCTGCATATCTGTGGCCACGATAATTTTCATTTACTTCAAATCCAATATGACCGGGGTAGCGGAGCTTGGGAGCCGAACCAATACGCAAACGAATACTGCCAATGGCAGTAGGCTTCCCAATCTGACGCATCTCAAATTCATATTCGGGAACATATCCCTTAACCGGGTCGGCTGGAGATTTTTTGGTTAATATCAGTTCCAGATCATCGGCGATAAGTTTTCCTGGGTTAAAGAATGTAAATTTCTTTTTCATATGGATACCAACGGACGACAACTCAGCCAATTG